>NZ_JBHXFE010000066.1:20694-32697 GCF_042722475.1 Streptomyces sp. NPDC127092 | reverse complement strand
GTCCTCGTCCACGAGCCCGCCTGGTACGCCCGGCACGACGTCGAGTTGCACCTCGGCCAGACCGTCACCGCGATCGAACGCGACGCCCGCACGGTGCGCGGCCCCCGTAGAATTCCTCCGTGGCAGGCAGGATCAACGATGACGACGTGAAGGCGGTACGGGACGCGGTCCCGATCGACGCCGTCGTGTCCGAGTACCTCCAGCTCCGCAACGCCGGCGGCGGGAACCTCAAGGGACTCTGCCCCTTCCACGACGAGAAGTCGCCCTCCTTCCAGGTCAGCCCCAGCAAGGGACTGTTCCACTGCTTCGGCTGCCAGGAGGGCGGCGACACCATCGCCTTCGTGATGAAGATCGACCACCTCTCCTTCTCGGAGACGGTCGAGCGCCTCGCCGCCAAGGCGGGCATCACCCTGCGCTACGAGGAAGGCGGCTACAACCCCGGCCACCAGCGCGGCGAACGCACCCGCCTGGTCGAGGCCCACAAGATCGCCGCCGAGTACTACGCCGGGCAACTCGGCTCCGCCGAGGCCGAGATCGGCCGGAAGTTCCTCGCCGAGCGCGGCTTCGACCAGGCCGCCGCCGAGCACTTCGGCGTCGGCTACTCCCCGGCCGGCTGGGACCACCTCACCCGCTTCCTGCGCGGCAAGGGCTTCACCGACCGCGAGCTGATCCTCTCCGGCCTGTCCCAGGACGGGCGCCGCGGCCCCATCGACCGCTTCCGCGGCCGGCTGATGTGGCCGATCAAGGACGTCGGCGGCGACGTCGTCGGCTTCGGCGCCCGCAAGCTCCGCGAGGACGACAACGGCCCCAAGTACCTCAACACGCCCGAGACGCCGATCTACAAGAAGTCCCAGGTGCTGTACGGCATCGACCTGGCCAAGAAGGACATCGCCAAGGTCAGCCGCGCCGTCGTCGTCGAGGGCTACACCGACGTCATGGCCTGCCACCTGGCCGGCGTCACCACCGCCATCGCCACCTGCGGCACCGCCTTCGGCGGCGAGCACATCAAGATCCTGCGCCGTCTCCTCATGGACAACGGCTCGGCCCGCGTGATCTTCACCTTCGACGGCGACGCCGCCGGCCAGAAGGCCGCACTGCGCGCCTTCGAGGACGACCAGAAGTTCGCCGCCGAGACCTACATCGCCATCGCGCCCGACGGCATGGACCCCTGCGAGCTGCGCCTCGCCAAGGGCGACGAGGCCGTCGCCGACCTCGTCCAGCCGCGCACGCCGCTCTTCGAGTTCGCGCTGCGCCAGATCGTGAACCGCTACGACCTGGAGATCCCCGCCGGCCGGGCCGCCGCGCTCGACGAGGCCGCGCCGATCGTCGCCCGGATCAAGAACGTCGCCTCGCAGCACGAGGTCGCCGTCCAGCTCGCCGGCATGCTCGGCATCCTCGACACCCAGTTCGTGGTCCGCCGGGTCGCCCAGATCGCCCGCTGGCAGCGCGACCGCGGCGGCAAGGACCAGGGCCCCGGGCAGGGCCAGGGCCCGTCGCGGACCGGCGGCCGGCAGCAGCGCACGTACGGAGAGGTCCAGGCGCCCGCCGCCCAGGCCGGACCCGCGCTCAACCTGCGCAGCCCCGCCCACCGCACCGAGCGCGAACTGCTCAAGCTCGCCCTCCAGCGTCCCGAACTCGTCTCCCCGGCCTTCGACGCGTACGGCGTCGACGAGTTCACCGCCCCGCCCTACGCGGCCGTCCGCCAGTGCATCCAGGACGCCGGCGGCGCCACCGACGCCCCGTCCGACTACCTGGACGCGGTCCGCGAGGCCGCGCCCGACGACACCGTCCGCGCCCTCGTCACCGAACTCGCCGTCGAGGCGATCTTCGCCAGGACGATCGACGAGGTCTACGCGGGCGCCCAGCTCGTCCAGGTCCGGCTGCGCGCCGTCGACCGCCGCATCCGCGACGTCCAGGGCACCCTGGCCCGGCTCGGCGCCCACGGCGACCCCGCCCAGGTCGCCGCCGTCCAGAACGAGCTGTGGGTGCTCACCCAGTACGGGCAGTCGCTCCGCACGCACGGCGCCGCCGCGCTCTGACGTTCGGTCACCCGCCGAACTCAAAAAGTCACCGCACGCCCCTCGTGGCGGCGATGTGTCGTACCCCACACTGGGTCACGGTGCCGTCCCGCTGCCCGAACGCCCCCGAACCCGGCAGCGATCACCCACCCTGGAGGTCGCCCCCCGTGCAGACCCAGACCCAGACCCCCGCCGTGTCCGAGCCCTCTCCGGTGGAGCTGGTGGCCGTGGAGCAGGAAACGGAAGCCGGACCCGAAGCGGAGCCGGCGGTCCCGGCCCAGCGCCGGAGCGACTACGGCGGCAACGGGCCCTCCTCCGACCTCTTCCGGCAGTACCTCCGCGAGATAGGCCGCGTGCCGCTGCTCACCGCGGAGGAGGAGGTCGAACTCGCCCGGCGCGTGGAGGCCGGGCTGTTCGCCGAGGAGAAGCTCGCCAACACCCCGGACCTGGACTCGCAGCTGGCGCTCGACCTGGACCGGCTCGTGGTCCTCGGCCGGATCGCCAAGCGCCGGCTCATCGAGGCCAACCTGCGGCTCGTCGTCTCCGTCGCCAAACGCTACGTGGGCCGCGGCCTGACCATGCTCGACCTGGTGCAGGAGGGCAACCTCGGCCTCATCAGAGCCGTGGAGAAGTTCGACTACGCGCGCGGCTACAAGTTCTCCACGTACGCGACCTGGTGGATCCGCCAGGCGATGTCCCGGGCCCTCGCCGACCAGGCCCGGACCATCCGCGTGCCCGTGCACGTCGTCGAACTCATCAACCGGGTCGTCCGCGTCCAGCGCCGGATGCTCCAGGAACGCGGCTACGAGCCGACCGCCGAAGAGGTCGCCGCCCAGCTCGACCTGGCACCCGAACGGGTCGGCGAGGTGCTGCGGCTCGCCCAGGAACCGGTCTCGCTGCACGCGCCCGTCGGCGAGGAGGAGGACGTCGCCCTCGGCGACCTCATCGAGGACGGCGACGCCGCGTCCCCCGTCGAGTCCGCCGCCTTCCTGCTGCTGCGCCAGCACCTGGAGGCCGTGCTCTCGACCCTCGGCGAGCGCGAACGCAAGGTCGTCCAGCTGCGCTACGGCCTCGACGACGGCAGGCCCCGCACCCTGGAGGAGATCGGACAGCTCTTCGGCGTGACGCGCGAACGCATCCGCCAGATCGAGTCCAAGACCCTCAACAAGCTGCGGGACCACGCCTACGCGGACCAGCTGCGCGGCTACCTGGACTGAACCGTCAGTCCACCTCCACCACCGCCTGCGCGAACTGCGCCGCGTACAGCCGCGCGTACGCCCCGCCGGAGGCCAGGAGTTCTTCGTGGGTGCCTTGTTCGACGATGGAGCCGTTTTCCATGACCAGGATGACGTCGGCGTCGCGGATGGTGGAGAGGCGGTGGGCGATGACGAAGGACGTGCGGCCGTGGGCGAGGCGGGCCATGGCCTTCTGGATGAGGACTTCGGTGCGGGTGTCGACGGAGCTGGTGGCTTCGTCGAGGACGAGGATGACGGGGTCGGACAGGAAGGCCCGGGCGATGGTGATGAGCTGTTTCTCGCCGGCGCTGACGCCCGCGCCCTCGTCGTCGATGACGGTGTCGTAGCCGTCGGGGAGGGTGCGGATGAAGCGGTCGGCGTGGGCGGCCTTCGCGGCTTCCTCGATGTCCGCCCGGGTGACTTCGCGGGTGGCGCCGTAGGCGATGTTGTCGGCGATGGTGCCGCCGAAGAGCCAGGTGTCCTGGAGGACCATGCCGATGCCGGTGCGCAGGTCCTCGCGGGTCATCTTGGCGATGTCGACGCCGTCGAGGGTGATGCGGCCGCCGGTGACCTCGTAGAACCGCATGAGGAGGTTGACGAGGGTGGTCTTGCCGGCGCCGGTCGGGCCGACGATCGCGACCGTGTGGCCCGGCTCGACCGCGAGCGACAGGTCCTCGATCAGCGGCTTGTCCTCCTCGTACCGGAAGGAGACGCCCTCCAGCGCCACCCGGCCCTTCAGCTCGGTCGGCTTCTCGCTCACCGGCGCGTCCGGCTCCTGCTCCTCCGCGTCGAGCAGCTCGAAGATCCGCTCGGCGGAGGCGACGCCCGACTGCACCAGGTTCGCCATCGACGCGACCTGCGTCAGCGGCATCGAGAACTGCCGCGAGTACTGGATGAAGGCCTGCACGTCACCGATCGACAGGCTGCCGCTCGCCACCCGCAGACCACCGACCACGGCCACGAGCACGTAGTTCAGGTTCGACACGAAAAGCATCACCGGCTGCATGACGCCGCTGTTGAACTGGGCCTTGAAACCGGCCTCGTACAGCGCCTCGTTCTGCTCGTGGAAGTCCTGCGCGGACTCCCGCTGCCGCCCGAAGACCTTCACCAGCGTGTGGCCGGTGTACATCTCCTCGATGTGCGCGTTCAGCTTGCCCGTGGACTTCCACTGCTGCACGAAGTGCGGCTGCGAGCGCTTGCCGATCCGCGTCGCCACGACCACCGACAGCGGCACCGTGACCAGCGCCACCAGGGCGAGCAGCGGCGAGATCCAGAACATCATCGCGAGCACGCCGACGATCGTGAGCAGCGAGTTGATCAGCTGGCCCATCGACTGCTGGAGGGTCTGCGAGATGTTGTCGATGTCGTTCGTCGCCCGCGACAGCACCTCGCCGCGCTTGGCCTTGTCGAAGTACGACAGCGGCAGCCGCGCGAGCTTCGCCTGGACCTCCTCCCGCATCCGGTAGACCGTCCGGTTGATCACCTTGATCGACATGCGGGTCGAGACCAGCATCAGCAGGCCCGCGAGCACGTACACGCCGAGCGCCAGGCCGAGCACCTCGCCGACCGCCGAGAAGTCGATGCCCTTGCCCGGGGTGAAGTCCACCCCGGACAGCATGTCCGCCATCCCGCCGTCGCCCTTGGCACGCAGCCCTTCCAGGGCCTGCTCCTTGGTGGTGCCCGCGGGCAGCCGCCGGCCGACCACACCCGCGAAGACCAGGTCGGTCGCCTTGCCCAGGATCTTCGGCCCCACCACCGAGGCCGCCACCGACAGCACGCCGGCGACCAGCATCACCCACAGCGCGCCGCGCTCCGGCGCCAGCTGCTTCAGCAGCCGCTTGCCCGAGCCCTTGAAGTCCATCGACCTCGAGTCCGGCCCGCCGCCGGCCATCATCCGTCCGCCAGGACCGGCCATCAGGCAGCCTCCGCCTCGGTCAGCTGGGAGAGCACGATCTCCCGGTACGTCTCGTTCTCCGCCATCAGTTCGTGGTGCCGGCCGGTGCCGACGACCCTGCCCTCGTCGAGGACCACGATCCGGTCGGCGTCCCTGATCGTCGACACCCGCTGGGCGACGATGACCACCGTCGCGTCGGCCGTCTCCTCGGCGAGCGCGGCCCGCAGCAGGGCGTCCGTCTCGTAGTCGAGGGCGGAGAAGGAGTCGTCGAAGAGGTAGATCTCCGGCTTCTGCACCAGCGTGCGGGCGATCGCGAGACGCTGCCGCTGACCACCCGACACGTTCGTGCCGCCCTGGGCGACGGGCGCGTTCAGCCCGCCCTCCAGCTTGCTGACGAAGTCCTTGGCCTGGGCCACCTCCAGGGCGTGCCACAGCTCCTCGTCGGTCGCGTCCGGCTTCCCGTACCGCAGGTTCGTCGCGACCGTCCCGGAGAACAGGTACGGCTTCTGCGGCACGAGCCCGACCGTCCGCGCCATCAGCTCCGCGTCGAGCTTCCGCACGTCCACGCCGTCGACCAGGACCTCTCCGCCGGTCACGTCGAACAGCCGCGGCACCAGACCGAGCAGCGTCGACTTGCCGGAGCCCGTCGAACCGATGATCGCGGTGGTCTCGCCCGGCCGGGCGACCAGCTCGACGTCCCGCAGCACCGACTCCTCCGCGCCCGGGTACCGGAAGTCCGCGCTCCTGACCTCCAGATGCCCGCGCCGCTCCAGGGTGCGCACCGGCTCGGCCGGCGGCACCACGCTGGAGTCGGTGGCCAGGACCTCCTCGATGCGCTCGGCGCATACCTCGGCCCGCGGCACCATCATGAACATGAAGGTGGCCATCATCACGGCCATCACGATCTGCATCAGATACGCGAGGAAGGCCGTGAGCGCGCCGATCTCCATGGCGCCGCTGTCGATGCGGTGCGCGCCGAACCAGACGACGGCGATCGACGACACGTTCACGACCGTCATCACGGTCGGGAACATCAGCGCCATCAGCCGCCCGGTGGACATCGACACGTCCGTCAGCTCGGTGTTCGACCCCTTGAACCGCTCGCGCTCGTAGCCGTCGCGCACGAAGGCGCGGATCACCCGGTTGCCGGTGATCTGCTCGCGCAGCACCCGGTTCACCGTGTCGAGCCGCTCCTGCATGGTCCGGAACAGCGGCCGCATCCTCCGCACGATCAGCGAGACCGCGATGCCCAGCACCGGCACCACCGCGATCAGCACCGCCGACAGCGGCACGTCCTGGCCCAGCGCCATCACGATGCCGCCGACGCACATGATCGGCGCGGAGACCATCAGGGTGAACGCCATCAGGGTCAGCATCTGGACCTGCTGCACGTCGTTGGTCGTGCGCGTGATCAGCGACGGCGCGCCGAAGTGCCCGACCTCCCGGGCGGAGAAGGACTGCACCCGGTCGAAGACCGCGGCCCGCACGTCCCGCCCGAGGGCGGCGGCGGTCCGCGCACCGTAGTACACGGCCCCGATGTTGCACACGACCTGGAGCAGGGACACGCCGATCATCAGCGCGCCGAACCGCAGGATGTAGCCGGTGTCCCCGTTCACGACACCGTTGTCGATGATGTCGGCGTTCAGGGTGGGCAGGTAGAGGGTGGCGCTGGTCTGCAGGAGCTGCAGCAGCACCAGCAGGGCGATGGGTCTGCTGTACGGCCGGAGGAAGGTTCGGAGAAGTCTTATGAGCACGGGTTCTACTATCGCCCGCGCTCCCGAGGCGTTACGACTCGTTTTGACGCGGGGCGGCGAGCCCTGGCGAAGTCTTTACGAAACGGGTCCGGCCCGGAATCAGGCGCTGAACGCGCCCGGGTGGATCTGCTCCCGCGTCGCCGTGTACTGCTGCCGTACGGCCTGCCCGACGGCGAGCTCCTCGCCGGCCTCGAAGACCTGCGCCGCGGCGCCCTGCCAGGCCGGCGGGGCCGCCGGGGACAGGGTGCCCCGGGAGACTCCGAGGGCCCACGCGGCCTGCCGGGCGGCACCGAGCGCCGCGTAGTCGGCCGGCTGGGGCACGACGACCTGGGCGCCGAACAGCGCGGGCGCCAGGGCCTGTACGGCGGGCAGCCCGGCGGCCGCGCCGAGCAGGAACACCCGGCGCACCTCGACGCCCCGCCCGCGCAGCACGTCCATGGCGTCGGCGAGCGAGCACAGCATGCCCTCGAAGGAGGCCCGGGCCAGGTGCTCGGGCTTCATCGACTCGCGGCGCAGCCCGGCGAGGGTGCCGGCGGTGTGCGGCAGGTGCGGCGTCCGCTCGCCCTCCAGATAGGGCAGCAGGACGAGGCCGGAGGCGCCGGGCGTCGAGGTGAGCGCGAGCGCGGACAGTTCGTCCAGCGACTCGGCCCCCAGCATCTCGGCGGTGCCGCGCAGCGCCCGTACGGCGTTCGACGTGTGCACGACCGGCAGGTGCATGCCGGTGGCGTCGGCGAAGGAGGTGATCATGCCGTGCGGGTCGGCCAGGGCCTCGTGGTGGACGGCCATGACGGATCCCGAGGCGCCCAGGGAGACGACGGCGTCCCCGACGCCGAGACCGAGGCCGAGGGCGGCGGCCATCGTCTCGCCGGTGCCGGCGGAGATCAGCAGCCCCTCGGGCGTGGTGCCGGCGGCCTCGGCGGGCCCCAGCACCTCGGGAAGCGCGGCCTGGTGCCCGAGCGCGAGCTCGACCAGGTCGGGCCGGTAGGACCCGTTGCGCGCGGACCAGTACCCGGTGCCGGAGGCGGCGCCGCGGTCGGTGGTGCGGCGCGCGGGACGGCCGAGGAGCTGCCAGACCAGCCAGTCGTGCGGCTGGAGGACCGCGGCGACGCGCTGGGCGTGCTCGGGTTCGGCCCGGGCGAGCCAGCGCAGCTTGGCGACGGGAAGCCCGGCGGCCGGCACGGTCCCGACGGCGTCGGCCCACGCCTGCCGCCCGCCCAGACCCTCGACGAGGTCGGCGGCGGCGACCTGCGCCCGCTTGTCGTTCCCGACCATCGCGGGCCGGACGAGCCCGCCCTGCGCGTCGAGGGGCACGAGCCCGTGCCCCTGCGCGGAGACACCGATCGCCTGCACGCCTTCGAGGAGCCCGCCGGTCGCGGCCTCACCGAGGGAGAGCAGCCAGGCCTGGGGATCGACGTCGGCGGCCTTCGGCTCCAGGGGATGCGGGGCATGCCCCTGACGCAGCACGGCGCCCGTCTCGCTGTCGCGGACGACGATGCGTGTGGAGTCGGAAGAACTGTCCAGGCCGGCGACTATCCCCATGGCACATGATTCTGCCGTACGTCAGGTGTTGCTGGTGCCCCAGTCGTCGTCCTCGTACTGCGCGGCCTGGCCGTTGTGACTCACCCGCGCCCGGATCTTCTGCGCCTGCTCCCCGGCGGCGTGGAACGCCTTCCCGGCCGCCTGCCGCCCGGTCTGCGCGGCGGACTCGGCCGCGTTGCGGACCGCGGGGTTCTCGGCGACCTGCTGCGCCGACTTCTTCATCCGCTCGTACACCTCTCGCCCGGCCCGCGTTCCGATCACGAAACCGAGGCCCAGTCCGGCGACGAACACCAGCTTGTACCGCACGCTGCGATCCTTCCCTGGAGCGCCCTGGGGATACCGATTGGCGGAGCACCCCCCTGCTTGCGCTAATCTATGTCTCGCAGCGAGCGCCCGCCCCCCGGCAAGGCCGGAGGTGGGACCGTTCGTCGCAACGCAGCAATCCCCTGTAGCTCAATTGGCAGAGCAGCCGGCTGTTAACCGGCAGGTTACTGGTTCGAGTCCAGTCGGGGGAGCGCGATCCCCTGTAGCTCAATTGGCAGAGCATTCGGCTGTTAACCGGAGGGTTGCTGGTTCGAGTCCAGCCGGGGGAGCCACCAGGAAAAGGACCCTTCGGGGTCCTTTTTCGTTCCCGGGGGAACCACCTGCCCGCCCTCGGAGTCCTCTAGATCGAGCGTGGCCGCCCATCCGGAGCAGGAGATCGTATGAGCGGCTATGCTGCGGCAGACGGCGCGCACACTTGTACGTGCCGTGGTGTACGGGGCGGTAGCTCAGCCGGTTAGAGCAGCGGACTCATAATCCGTCGGCCGTGGGTTCGAGTCCCACCCGCCCCACCGCAGCCCGCGTCCGCAGGAAGGTTTTACCTGCGGGGGCGGGCTTCTTCGCACTCCACGGTCCACGGTGCACCGGGGGTGACGGGCATCACGGCAACGACACGCGGGGGCTCACCCGGATGGAGCGGTGCGCGGCCTGGATGTGGATCAGCCGGCCCGATTGCGAGCGAACGGAAGTGGATGGCGTGAGATCCGGCACGGCTCGCATCGGTGCGAGCCTGGTGGCCGTCGCCCTGGTGGGGCTCGCGTCCGCCGGCTGTGGGGCGGGCGGGCCCACGCGTCCCACCCCGAAGGCCGTGACCCATTCCCAGCTGGTCGGCCGCTGGGACGGGGACCGGGACTGCGGCTCGCCGGTGCCGGTGATCCGGCTGCGGGACGACTACACCTTCTCCGCCAAGGACGTTCCGGTCGCGTGGGACGGGCCCGTGCCGGATGCGAAGGTGACGCGCCTGTCGCTCGACGGGAAGTGGCATGCGGTCAACAAGGATCCCGGCCTGACGCCGTATCTGGTGCTCGGGTACGAGAACGAGCACAAGTTCCTGCCGTTCTATCTGGAGCATGGAGAGCTGCGGATGAGCGGGAGCGTCGTGGCGGACGGCGGGGATCCCTACACGTATCCGTGTCACTACAGGCGCACGTCCGCCGATCCCGACTTCGGTCGGTAGGTGCTCAGACCGACGTTCCCGCGATGCGGCCGAAGCCCCGGATCACCCGACGGTGGAGCCGCCGGGGCTGGAGGTCTCTTTCCACGCGCAGCAGGTACGCCGTCGGTGACGTGCGGAGTTGGGCGTCGCGGGCGCGGGCCGTGCTGTGGCGGAGGGCTGCCAGGCCGAGGACCGCGCCGCTCGCCGTGACCAGCGGCTGCCCGGCCGGCAGGCCGCCGAGGACGAGCGCGGTGGCCGTGCCCAGTTCGAACTTCGTGTTCATGGCGCCGAACGCGGTGGTGATCCCCAGGAAGTTCATGGCTTTCCGCAGCTCCGCCAGCGGGGTCGCGAAGGCCTGGGCGACGGCGAGGTCGAGGTACTGCTGGAGGGCGTACGGGTCGTCGACCGCCCCCAGGGACTCGCGGAGGTCCTTCGCGACGGTGCCGACCGCGCCGGTGAACGCGTCGAACTCCGCGCGGTGCCGCGTCCGTAATCGGACGATCTTCTCCACGGGCACCGCGTCCAGGTCCTGAGGAACGACGAGGCGCAGCGACAGCAGGCCGACGGCCTGTTCGAGGCTCTCGGCCGGCGCCGGGGCGGTGCGGTCGCCGAGGTCCAGGAGCGCCCGCGCGAGGAGCCTCGAGTCCCACCCGTGGACCGCGTGGGAGACCGGCTGATCGGTCACTGGGGTGAAGCGTGTGCGGCGGGCCAGCTCGTCGGTGAGCACGCACTTGTACACCCAGGCCAGCTGCGGACTCATGGCGAGCCAGGGAACGCCGTACCGGTAGGGCGGACGGGTGCGCATCGTCACGAACGCCAGACGGTGCTCGACCAGTGCCTCTCGCAGCTCCGGGGCCACCTCCTCCTCGTGGAGCGCGGCGAGACCGAGCCGCTGCCGGACGGCCCCGGCCAGGAAGCCGGTCGCCGGTGCGCTCGCCTCGGCCGCGACGCGGTGGCCGTGCGCCCAGTGGGTTGCGCCGATGCCGAGCACGGCGCGGAGTGCCTCGCCGTGCTCCCGTAACAGGTCGAGGAAGAGCGGGGCCACTGCCTCTGCGGCGGCGTGCGGGGACGTGGCCTGAAGGAAGCCGCCGAGCCCGTCGTCCAGTGCGGCGACGGTGTCCGAGTCGGCGACCGGGTATCCGTCCGGGACGACCCGCGCGAGCTTCGGCCAGTACAGGGCCGTCAGCTTGAGCCAGCGCTCGTCGCGGCAGTGGATGTACGGGTAGTACAGGCCGATCCGGTGCATGATCGCTCCCCAGGACGAAGGCTCTCCGGCTTCACCGCCCGCCCCGCGCCGGCGACGTGCGCAGTCGGGCGTCGCGGGGTTCACCGTACAAGTACGGTCACTGCTCCAGGAGTTCGTCCAGGGTGGTGCTCAGTTCCTCCGGGTCCGTGAAGTGGATCGCGGTGAGTCCCACGGCGCGGGCGCCGGCGACGTTGGCGGGCTTGTCGTCGATGAAGACGGCCTCGCCGGGAGAGCAGTCCATGAGCTCCAGGGCCCGGTGGTACGCAGCGGAGTCGGGCTTGGCGGCCATCAGGCGGCCCGAGAACAGCAGGGCGTCGAAGCGGGCGGCGACCTCGGGGAGTACCTCCGGGAGGGCCTCCATGACCAGCAGGTCGTTGTTCGTCAGCAGGGCCGTGCGGTACGGCGGGCGGAGCCCGTCCACCAGGGCCAGCATCCGCGGGTCGGGCTCGAAGGCGCTGCACCAGACCTCGTGGAGGGCGGCCATGTCGCCCGGATAGCCCAGCTCCTCCCGCAGGGTGCCGTGGATCTCCGTGGGCGAGGCCAGGCCGTGGTCCCACCGGTCGACGAGACCGGAGTCGTAGAGCGTGCTCTCCACCTGCTCCGGGCTCACCCCGCACGCCGCCGCGAGGGCGGCCAGGCGTCGCCGCGGGCGGAACCGGCAGACCACGTCTCCGAGGTCGAAGAGGATCAGCTTTGGCCGCATGGGCCGACGATAAACGGTCCCGGCGCCGTTTCACGGCTGCGAGGCGGTACGTCGTGTCGGGCGGCCGGCCCACCAACCCGACTGCCAAACCGCCGGCCATGTCCGGTTCGGGGTCCCCCGCCTTGCTGCACCTTGTT
>NZ_JBHXFE010000066.1:0-20684 GCF_042722475.1 Streptomyces sp. NPDC127092 | reverse complement strand
CCCCACTCCACACCCCCCCCCCCCCCGCCGGCCGGGCCCGGCGCGGGTCCGCTCGCCGTGCTGCCCTTGGTCGCCGGACGTGCTGGCCCGGGGGCGTGGGAGAGCCGCCCGGGTGCGGGGGCGGGCGCCGCGCGAGCCGGAGGGCCGCCCGGCTGTGCGGGAGGGCCGCCCGGTGCGTGGCCCGGGTGGCCCTCCCGCGTGTGGTCATCCGGCCGGGGCGTATACGGCCGGCGCCGGGGGCAGGTCGATGCCGTGGGCGAAGAGCGCGGCACGGACCCGGTTGTCCACTCCGATCTTGCAATAGATATTGCTGACATACGCCTTCACCGTCGAGGCCGTGAGCCCCAGCCGGTCGCTGATCTCCACGTTTGTCAGACCGCCGCCGATCAACGCCAGAATTTCGCGCTCACGCAGGGTCAGAAACGCGGGCACCGGCTTCTCCTTTCGGCCTGGTTTCGGGCCCCGCATGAACGAGCACCACAGCATCGCCAGCGGCAGCACCGCCGCGCCCGCGGCCATGGCGTGCACCGCGTGGGACAGCGCCCGGGGGTCCACCTCCTCGGGGAAGAAACCCGAGACGCCGGGCGGCAGCGGCTGGGGCCGCTGCGCCATGTTGTCGGGGTCCCCGATCAACGCGACCGGCGCGCACCGCAGTTCCCGTCCTCCCAGGACGGTGAGCAGCCGGTCCAGTTCGGGCAGCCCGGCGGCGGCGAGAACGCTCGTCCGCGGCCGGTCCCGCACGGCGGCGATACCCGCTTCGGCGGACGAGCACATGGTGACGGCGAATTCCCCTTTTTCGGTCAATGCCTGTTCAAGGCCCCTGCGAATCCATGGATGGTGATGAATGACGGTGACGTGGTCCATGGTCAATCCCCCTGAGTACTGCAACAAGCCGTGGTCGGGAGAGAACTTACCTCACGTAATCAGCCATGCCCCAGAGCAAGTTGGGCGGGAATCGGGCCCGGAACAGATGTGGTCCAGACCTGATAACTCGGAATCGTCCCGTGCGTCACCCTATCGACCGGCTTGTCCGGTGCACCAACCAAAGGAGGCGAGCGATCGGCAGTGTGCACGGGCGGCCCGAACGGCCAGGATCAAGCCGTCCCGGAGGCATTGCCCCCGGGGGAGTGCCCGCCCCGCTCCAATCGGGGCGGGCACCTGCTCGATCGTATCGATCCCATCGAAAGGAACGACAGGTGCTCACTGCCCTGCGCGAGACGCCGCTGCGTCTTGCCACCCAGGCCCAGATCCTCGCCACCAGCGCCCCCCAGGCCCTGGCCCAGCACGCCTCCATGGCGCTGGCCAAGGCCAAGGGCACCGAGGACGAGCCGCGCTTCCTCGCGCACCGCGTCTGGCAGATCGTGCTGATCATCGCCATCGCCGTCGTCCTGGTCGCCGGCGTCGTGTCCTACGCCCTGGTCGCCTACCAGTGCGTGAGCCGCGGCTACGACCGCGTCAAGTGGAGCGGCCCGAACGGCTGGCGCGTCTGGGAGTTCAAGATCATCTGCGAGAAGTACTAAGCAGGTGCCGGCCCGCCCCGCGTAGCCCGCGTGGGGCGGGCCGCCCATCCCTCGTCATTCCTCGGCACACAACCTCTTGGACCCAGCGTGAAGAAGATCGTCAAGTCCGCCCTCCTGGCGCTCCTCGGTGGGGCCGGTCTGAGCCTGGCGGCCCTGGTGCTGTCCATGATGTACGCGATGTCCCGGGACGGATCGGTCAGCGTGCCCGGCCTCATCGAGTACGTGCAGACGGACGCCCAGCTGAGCCTGCAGCCCTCCGCGTACTTCCCGCTCGTCATCGCCGCGCTGGCCGCCGCATGCTTCCCCGTCGCGTACCTCGCGCTGTCCAGGAAGCGGGGGTGACGACCGTGCCACCCGCTGACTCCGTCCACTCCCAGAGCGTTTCCGAGGAGATCTCCGACGTGGGGGCCGAGGAGGTCTCCGGGAAGGGCTCCGACGAGGGCTTCGAGAACGTTCCCGTCGCCGACATCCCGCTCGCCCTCGACGGTCTGAGCAAGCGGTTCGGCGGCCGCCACGCCCTCCGCGACGTGACCGTGACCATGCCCCCCGGCGCCGTGTGCGGACTCGTCGGCGCCAACGGAGCCGGCAAGTCCACTCTGCTGCGCTGCGTCATCGGACTGACCGAACCGAGCGCCGGCGACGGCCGGGTCTTCGGGGAGAAGCTCGGCACCGACCAGGCGAAGCGCCTGGTGTCGTACGCGCCCGACGAACTGCCCATGCCCGACATGCTCACCGGACACGAGTACCTGGGCCTGATCGCCGGCCTCGAGGACCGCCCCCGTGAGCTGGTCCGCGACGCCGAGCGGCTGGCCGCGATCTTCGGCATCGACGGCGCCCTCACCAAGCTCGTCGGCTCGTACAGCCACGGCATGAAGCGACGTCTGCAGTTCTCCGGCGCCTTCAGCAGCGACGCCCCGCTGCTCATCCTCGACGAGCCCTTCTCGGGCCTCGACGTCGAGGGCTCCGTGCTCCTGCGGCTCGCCCTGCGCACCTGGACGCGGTCCGGACGGTCCGCGCTGGTGACCATCCACGACCTGCACACGGCCGAGCGCGAATGCGACTTCATCATGGTGCTCTCCGAGGGCCGGCTCGTCGCCCGGGGAACTCCGCGTTCCATCAGCGAGGCGGCCGGGACGGCCTCGCTCGAAGCCGCGGTGCTGCGGCTCAGCGGACTCGAGAACGTCTCCGAGACCGCCGACGACGTCTTCGCCGAGCTCCTGGGGCCGGGCTCATGACGGCCCTGGCTCCCGCCGGCACGCGCGAGGCCGACCCGGTGTCCTCGCGCCGCTCCGACCGGCGATTCCCCGGGCCCTGGGGCCGGCCCTCGCACCGGCGGTCCCTCCGGCCCTCCCTCGCCATCGCCGGTGCGACCGCGCGGTCCCTGCGCAACACCGTGCGCCAGATGCTGCGGCGCTCACCGGTCATCACGTCGGCCGTCCTGCTGGCCCTGATCGTGTTCGGGCTCGCCATGGTCGCCTTCCAGGTCCAGGCGCTGGCCCCGCTGGTCCACGAGCAGACCCTCACGGCGCTCCAGGACCGTCAGCTGAAGGAGGTCAACCGGGCGGCGCTCGCCGGAATGGCGGCCGCGGCCTCGGGGGCCACGCTGATCCTGGACATCCTCGGCCTCCAGCCCGCGGGCGTCCGCGTCCTCGCCGTCTCCAAGGGAGTCGGCCGCTGGAACCGGGCCCTGGGCGAGCTGATCCCGCCGTACGTCACGGCGATGACGGTGGCCTCCTTCCTGGTCGGCCCCGTCACCGTGCTGTCCCTCACCCGGGTGCAGGCCACCGGCGGCACCGGCTTCTGGCTCGCGCTGGGCGTGGCCCTGCTGTTCACGGCGCTCACCGCGCTGGTCGCCACCGTCACCACGCTCGCCGTCCAGGCCCTGACCGCGCTGGTCATGCGGTCCTCGAACGACGCCCTCGGCGTGAAGTCCGTCAGCGCCTCGCTCTGCGGAGTCCTCCTCATCACCGGCGTCGGCCTGGTCCTCGCCGGCCGCACGTCGGGCCTGTACGTGCTGTGCCCGCCGCTGGCGGTGACCGGAGGAGTGCCCGAGACCCCGTCCGGAGTCCTGGCGGCGGTGCTCGCCTCCCTCGTCTGGGGCCTGCTCTGCGCGTACGTCCTCTCCTTCGCCGGCACGACCGCCCGCAACAGCGAGAGCGGCGCCCCGTGGCAGCTGCGCTTCATCCGGCTGCCGGGAAGCGGCGCCCAGACGGAGGCGCGCCGGCTGCTGCGCGACCCCCTCTACATCTCCGCCACGTCCGTCTCCCTCGCCGCCGCGGCGGCCGTCGCGGTCCTGTACCACGTCGGCTATCTCCAGGACGCCACGGCCTCGCTGCTCCTGCTCGCCCTCTGCGGGATCTCCTCCCTGATCACGGGCCTGGCCCCGTTCCGGCTCGCCGGCAACGCCTGGATCCACGCCATCCACCCCCGCGGCTTCGCCCGCTGGGGCCGGCAGAACGCCTTCGGGGCGGTCGCCGCCGGTCTGCTCACCGTCGTCGCCGTACGCGTCGTCAGCCTGGTGCCCTTCGAGGCGGGACGGGACGTGGTCATCGTCTCCATGGCGCTCGCCGGAAGCGCGCTGAGCGTGCTGTACGGGCTGGCCACGGTGACCGCCGACTTCGCGGAGAAGCGGGTGACGCTGCTGGTCAGCGGACTGCTGAGCGGAGCGACCCTGGGGGTGCTGTTCTGGCTCGCCTCCTCCGTCGACGCGCTGTCGACCGCCGCGGCGACCGCGGCCTTCTGGCTGCTCGTGTCGGCGGCGGCCCTGTGCGCCGTCCAGCAGGTGATGCGGATCAAGGACCGTGACTTCGCGCGGACGGCGGAGCGGTGATGCTGCTGCGCCTGGCCCTGGTCGCCGTCGTCCACGGACGCCGGCCCCTGGCCTGGCTGGCCCTGGCGACCGGGCTGATGCTGGCGCTCGTCTGGCCGGCGGGCTGGCCGATCCGGCTCCTGGTGCTCGCGGGCTTCGCCGCCGTCCCGCTGAGCGTCGTCCTGCACGAGTACGGCCACGCGCGGACGGCGCTGCTCCTCGGGGCCCGCGAGCTGCGGGCCGAGTGGCAGGGCGGTTCCATGGCGGTCTCGCACGAGGACCTGGGGGCGGCGCGGAACCTCGTGGTGGCACTGGGCGGGCCCGTGGCCTCGGGCCTGGCCGGCGGGGGCATGCTCACCGTCGGCCTGACGTACGGATGGCATCCCCTCGCCCTGCTCGGCGCGATCGTCGCCTTCCCCGCCAGCACCCTGATCCCGCCCGGCCACGACGGCCGCACGCTCTGGCGCCAGGCCCGGGAATGGCGCGCGACCGGCCGGTCGGGCGACCGGCGGCCCGCCGTCTGAGGGCGCCGGGGCTCAGGAGGCGCCCAGGAGGCCGATGAAGAGGATCAGGTCGGCGACCACCGCCAGCGGGGCCGTGACCGCGAACAGGGCCCGGCGGGAGGTGTAGCGGGTACGGCGGGGCAGGGACCAGGCGGCGATCAGCAGAGCCAGAGGAACGAGCAGGCCGACCAGGAAGACGGGGAACGCCACGTCGAAGGCGGCGTCGAAGCGCTCGGCCTCCGCCTTGCCGCAGGAGTCGCAGGACATGGGTGAGAAGACTGCGAAGACGAAGGCGAAGAAGCCGACGGGCAGGGTGAGCAGGGTCGAGAACAGCGGGGCGATCCAGGTGCCGGAGGCGCGGGTCTCGGAGGCGGTGCCGGGGGCGTTCGTCTGCATGGGGACAGTTCAGCCCGCACCGGGCCGGGGCGGATGAGTACCCGGACTCAGCCCGCCCCGGCCGCTGTGCTCAGCTCATCACGACGTCACGACGTCACGACGTCGGTACGTCAGTACGTCAGTGCGTCACGGCCTCAGTACGTCAGGATCGCCGGGTCCGTCACGCCCGGCGCCCCCGTTTCCACGTGGCCCGCGAGGCGGCGGAGGTAGTCCGCGTTCGACGCGGCCGTGATCGTCACGTCGTACCAGCGGGCGGAGGCCGAGAGGGCGACCGTGTGCGTGGTCGTCGCGCCCTGCGGGACCGGGACGGTCGCGGGCGTGCCGCCGTAGGCGTTGGTGATCGTCACCGTCGTGGACGGGCCCGCGTTGGTGAAGGTCAGGTCCAGCGCGCCCGTCGTCGCGTTGTGGCGGGCCCTGACCTCCGGGACCGCCGTCTTGCCGGGGGAGCGGAAGCGGCGGAGGAAGCCGTTGGGGCCGTGGACCGTGAGGTCGGTGAGGCCCTTGCTGTACTTGGTGTTCCAGGTGTCCGAGAGGGACTTGGCGGCTTCGGTCGTGTACGTCCACGGGGCGTCCGTGCGGTTCGCGGACGTGACGTAGAACTGCGCGCCGGCCGTCGGGCCGCCGCTGAAGGTGAGGCGGAAGGTGCCGGCGGTCGTGTCGGCGGCGCCGTCGACGTAGGGGGCGTAGGCCAGGGGACGGGTGGGCTTGGAGCCGGGCTCCTGGCGGGGCATGGTGCCGACGGCCGGCGCGGTCGCCAGGAAGTCCGGGTGGCGGTTGCGGTCCGGCGGGTAGTACGCGTCGGTCGGGGGCAGCGCGGCCGGCTGGGTCTGGGTGCGCGTGAAGTCGAAGGCCGAGGTCAGGTCGCCGCACACGGCCCGGCGCCACGGCGAGATCTGCGGCTCGCGGACGCCGAAGCGGTTCTCCATGAAGCGGATGATCGACGTGTGGTCGAAGGTCTCGGAGCAGGTGTAGCCGCCGGTGGACCAGGGCGAGACGACGATCATGGGGACGCGCGGGCCGAGGCCGTACGGGCCGGCGACGTAGCCGGTCTTGCCCGGGAAGTAGTCGAGCGTGGTCGGGGTCGTGGAGAGGCCCTGGGACGCCGAGCCCGGGGCGTACGGCGGGACCACGTGGTCGAAGAAGCCGTCGTTCTCGTCGTACGTGACGAACAGGGCGGTACGGGCCCACACGTCCGGGTTCGAGGTCAGCGCGTCCAGGACCTGCGCGATGTACCAGGCGCCGAAGTTGGAGGGCCAGTTGGCGTGCTCCGAGAAGGCCTCGGGCGCGGCGATCCAGGAGATCTGGGGCAGCGTGCCGGCCTGTACGTCGGCGCGCAGCCGGTCGAAGTAGCCCTCGCCGTTCTTGTTGTCCGTGCCCGTGCGCGCCTTGTCGTAGAGCGGGTTGCCGGGCTGGGCGTTGCGGTAGGTGTTGAAGTAGAGGAGCGAGTTGTCGCCGTAGTTGCCGCGGAAGGCGTCGTTGATCCAGCCCCACGAGCCGGCGGCGTTCAGGCCGTCGCCGATGTCCTGGTAGACCTTCCAGGAGATCCCGGCCGCCTCCAGGCGCTCGGGGTAGGTCTTCCAGCCGTAGCCCGCCTCGGCGTTGTTGAGGACGGGGCCGCCGCCCGTGCCGTCGTTGCCGGTGTGACCGGTCCACATGTAGTAGCGGTTGGGGTCGGTCGCGCCGATGAACGAGCAGTGGTACGCGTCGCAGACGGTGAAGGCGTCCGCGAGGGCGTAGTGGAAGGGGATGTCCTCACGGGTGAGGTACGCCATGGTGGCCTTGGTCTTGGCGGGGATCCACTGGTCGTACTTGCCGCCGTTGTAGGCCTTCTGGCCGCCCGCCCAGTCGTGGTTGAGGCCCTGGAGGTACTCCATGCCGAGGTTGTCGCTGGTGGGCCGGAAGGGCAGGGTGACCTTGTTGCCGTCCGACTGGTTCCAGACGGACTTGCCGCTGGGCAGCGTGACCGGACGCGGGTCGCCGAAGCCCCGTACGCCCTTCATCGCGCCGAAATAGTGGTCGAAGGAACGATTCTCCTGCATCAGGACCACAATGTGCTCGATGTCCTGGATCGTGCCGGTCGTGCCCTGCGCCGGTATGGACGCGGCGCGGGCGATGCTGTTCGACAGCATGCTGAACGCGGCGGTGCCGCCCGCCAGTTGCAGGAACCGGCGGCGATTGAGGTCGGCCATGGGGGAGTCTTCCTCCGGGATGCGAGCGGACGGGTGGGTGCGGGTGCGGAGCCGGCGGGGCCGGCGGCGAGCGCCCCAAGGACAGCGCTCGTGAACCACCGCCCGGCGGCCGTCCCATGACTGCCCGTCGTACGCGAGGCGAATCCCCGGTGCTCGAACGTGAAAATCCACCACGGGTGAACGTGAATACTCACAAGCGAACGCCCCTCCCTGGGCGGATGCCGGGAGGGGCGGACGATTGTCAACAGAAGTCCACTGTCTGGGCGGGTCGTTGACCGGGTCGGCCGACGGTTACTCGACGACGAGCTCGACCTTGATGTTGCCGCGGGTCGCCTTCGAGTACGGGCAGAAGGCGTGGGTCTTCTCCAGGAGGGTCCGGCCCGCCTCGCCCTGGAGGTGGTCCGGGAACTCGGCGCGCATCACGACCGCGAGGCCGAAGCCGCCGTCGGCCGCGTCCTTGCCGATGGAGACCTCGGCGGTGACGGAGGCCTCGGAGACGTCGATCTTCTCCTGGCGGGCCACCACGCCCATGGCGCTCGCGAAGCAGGCCGCGTAGCCGGCGGCGAACAGCTGCTCCGGGTTGGTGCCCTGACCGTTGCCGCCGAGGGCCACCGGGTGGGCGAGGGGGAGGTCGAGGTGGCCGTCGGAGCTGACGGCGCGGCCCTCGCGGCCGTTGGCGGTGGCGACTGCGGTGTAGATCGCGTCCATGGTTTCTTCCGTTCCTCTCCGAGGGGGCGGGGTGGGCTGGGTGCTGCCGTGCTTCATTTGTAGCGTGCCATTAAATTGTGCACAACTTAATTGGGTGTGATGCGCGTCTCCCGTACCCTGGACCCATGGACCGACCCACCGACCCCGGCGAGGACTTCCTCCGGCTGGACAACCAGATCTGCTTCTCCCTGCACGCCGCCACCCGCGCCTTCAACGGCGTCTACCGCGGCGCGCTCAAGGAGCTCGGCCTCACCTACCCGCAGTACCTGGTGATGCTGGTCCTGTGGGAGCACGGCGAGCTGCCCGTCAAGGGCATCGGCGAGCGGCTGCGGCTGGACTCCGGCACCCTGTCGCCACTGCTCAAGCGCCTTGAGGCGGCCGGCTACGTCGAGCGCCGGCGCAGCCCCGAGGACGAGCGGTCCGTCACCGTCCGCGTCACCGGCGACGGCGCCGCGCTCCGGGAGAAGGCCCTCGGCGTGCCGCGCGGCATCGCCGCCGCGACGGGGCTCGACCTGGCCGAGATCCAGGAGCTGCGGGACCGGCTGCACGCCCTCGCCGCCCGCCTCGACGCGGTCGAACCCGGCGCTCTGGACTGCCGCTGACGCCGGAGGCGGCGTCGAGGGGGACGTCACGGGGGCGGTGACGGAAAGTGGCCGGAACTCGCCCGCATGCGCTGCGCCGCTGATGCCGCGCCGGTGGCGGACGACACGCACCCGCCACCGGCGGCCTGCCTACGGCCCCGGCCCGCGGCCCCCGGCCCCCGGCGGCCGGCCCCCGCCCCCGGCCCGCAGCCCCCGCGCCCCGGCCCCCGGTCCGCCCTAGCGGGCGGCCAGGGCCTCCAGGGCCGGGACCGTCTGCGCCGGGGTGGGCAGGGCGGAGTTCTCCGCCCGCAGGCGGGCGGCGGCCTCGCGCAGCGCGGGTTCGGTGACGAGGCGGGTGAGGAGTGCGCTGTCGACGCCCTCGGCGGTGGAGCGCAGGGCGGCGCCGGTCGCGGTGAGGGCGTCGGCGTTGGTGAAGTGGTCGGCGCCCTGCGGCAGGAGCAGCTGGGGCAGGCCGGCCTGGAGCGCGGTGAGCATCGTGCCGGAACCGCCGTGGTGGATCAGCGCGTCGGAGGTCGTCAGCAGCTCGGCGAGCGGGACCCAGGGCAGCGGGCGGACGTTGTCCGGAAGGGTGCCCAGCGGGGTGAGGTCGGCGTCGCCGACGGCGAGCAGGAACTCGGCGTCCACCGAGGCGGCGGCCTCCATCAGCCGGACGATGGCGTTGACGCCGTCCATTTCGGTGAGCACGGTGCCCAGGGTGACGACGACGCGCGGCCGGGTGCCGCGGCGCAGCAGCCCGGCGGGGACGGTGCCGCCGCCGTTGTACGGGACGTAGCGCATCCGCAGGCTCCCCGGGTCGCCGCCGAGTGAGGTGGGGATGATGTCCAGCGCCGTGGCCGCGGCGGGGCCGGGCACGCCGTGCGTCTCGTACGCCTCGGTGAAGTGGCCGGCGAGCCGGCGGACCATGTCGAGGCCGGAGGTGACCCCGAAGTTCTGGATCACCGACGGGATCTTGAGCTTGGCGGCGACCAGCGGGGCGGCGGCCTGGAAGGAGTCGTGGACCAGCAGGTCGGCGCCCCAGCCGTCGGCCGCCTCCAGGAGGCCGTCGAGCGTCGGGCGGGAGACGAACGCGAAGGCGCGGGCTGCCCTGTCGAGGATCTGATCCGAGGTCAGCTCGGGTGTGACATAGCGCGCCTCCCCGCCCATGGCCTCCTGGAACACCTCCCGGATGTCGCGGCCGTCCCCGATCTCGACGATCGGGAAACCGGCCTCGCGGAGCCGGTCCAGCGGCTGCGAGCTCGCGAACAGCACCTCGTGGCCGGCCGCGCGCAGCGCCTGCGCGGTCGGGATCATCGGGAAGAGGTGGCCGGCCGCGGCCGGTCCGGTGAAGAGTACGCGCACGGTTTCTCCTTGCCATGGTCTGCCGGAGGAGGGCGGGCCGTACCGGATCGCCCCCCTGTCCGGCGAACCCGCGCGAGGTCGTCGGGTGTTCCGGCGGGGATCGATATCCGGACGTCTCGCATCCCGGGCATCCCCGGCATCCCGGCATCCCGCATTCGTGCACGCGTCGCCGGCCGAGGCCGGGTCCGAGCCGAAATTGTAAGGAGCCACGGCCCGAAGCGCTCCTATACTCGGGTCATGCCCGACATCACCCTGCGGCGCGCCACCGCCGCCGACGCCAAGCGGCTCACCCGGCTCGTCCGCACCTCTTCCGCCTATGCGGGCGAGTACGCGCCCATGGTCGACGGCTACCAGGTGGGCGGCTCGTACATCGAGCACCACCCCGTCCACGTGGCCGTCGACGCCGACGGTCACGTGCTCGGCTTCTACGCCCTCCTCATCGAGGAGGGCGAGCTCGACCTCGCCTTCGTCGCCGACCGCGCCCAGGGCCTCGGCATCGGCCGGATGCTCATCGAGCACATGATCGGCGAGGGCCGCGCCGCCGGTCTCGACGCGATACGGGTGGTCGCCCACCCGCCCGCCGAGGAGTTCTACCTCCGCACCGGCGCCCGCCGCACCGGGACCGTCCAGCCCACCGGACGCATCCACTGGGCACGCCCGGAACTGCGCTACGACCTCACGGCCGACGCCGCGTGAGCGCCCCCGCCGCCTCCGACACCGAGCCCGTGAAGCGCCGGCTCCTCGCCGACATCACCCCGCTCCGCACCTCCGCCGACTACCGCCGCCTCTGGTTCGGCAACAGCGTCACCTGGATCGGGCAGGGCATGACGACGCTCGCCATCTCCCTCCAGGTCTACGACATCACCCGCTCGCCGTTCGCCGTCGGGCTCGTCGGACTCTTCACCCTCGTCCCGCTGGTCGTCTTCGGCCTGTACGGCGGGGCCATCGCCGACACCGTCGACCGCCGCAAGCTCGGCCTGGCCAGCTCCACCGGTCTCGCCGTGCTGTCCGCCGCCCTGGCCGTCGCCGCGTTCGCCGGCTTCCACCGGGTCTGGTTCCTCTACGGGATCGTCGCCCTGCAGGCGGTCTGCGCCGCGCTCAACGCGCCCGCCCGCAGCTCGATGATCCCGCGCCTGCTGCCCGCCGAGCAGCTGCGCGCCGCCAACGCGCTCAACTCCATGACCACCACCTTCGGCACGCTCGTCGGACCCAGCCTCGGCGGCGTCGTCGTCGGCCTGGCCGGCTACCAGACCGCGTACCTCATCGACGCGATCGCCTTCTCCGCCTCCCTCTACGCGATGTGGCGGCTGCCGTCGATGCTGCCGGAACGCACCGGCACCAAGCGCGCCTCCGTCCTCGACGGGCTGCGCTTCCTCGCCACCCGCCCCAATCTGCGCATGACGTTCTTCTCCGACTTCTGCGCGATGATCCTGGCCCACCCGCGGGCACTGTTCCCGGCCGTCGCCGTGCTCTGGTACGGCGGTGACGCCAAGACCACCGGACTCCTGGTCGCGGCACCGGCGTTCGGCGCGCTGCTCGGCGGGGTGCTCTCCGGCTGGCAGGGCCGGATCCGCCACCACGGGCAGGCGATCCTGCTCTCCGTCGCCGCCTGGGGCACCGCGATCGCCCTCTTCGGCCTCACCCGGAACCTCTGGCTGGGCCTGCTGCTGCTCGCCCTCGCCGGCTACTCCGACACCGTCTCGATGATCTTCCGGAACACGATGATGCAGGTCGCGGCGCCCGACGAGATGCGCGGCCGGCTCCAGGGCGTGTTCATCGTGGTCGTCGTGGGCGGACCGCGGCTCGGCGACTTCCTGGCGGGCTCGGTGGCCGACCTCACCTCGCCGGCCGTCGCCATCACCGGCGGCGGACTCGCCTGCGTCCTCGCGATCGGCCTGCTCTCCCTCTACGGGAAGGGATTCCGCCGCTACGACGCCCACAACCCGACCGCCGGAGCCGGCGGCCGGCCGCCACGGCACACCACCGCCAGGCCATGTGTGCCGCGGCGGCTCCGTCGTCCAGAGATCATCCGAGCGGTGGGCGCGAACGGACGGACGCTCCCGCCGAACGGGTCATCCTGACTCCCGCCAGCGCGCGCGCACTTGCTGCTGTCCCATGCCGAGGTCAGGCTCCGACATGAGCAACCCCGCTCGTCAGGAGGTTTTCATGCGCAAGCTCATCGCCACGGCAGCCCTGGCCGCCGCTGTCGTCCTCACCGGCTCCGGCACGGCACTCGCCCACGGCTGGGAGGGCACCGACAGCGACGCCCCGAGCGTGACCGTGGTGGACAACACGGTCGTCGTCTGCGGCGACTTCAGCCTCTGCCAGGGCGACGGCTCCTGAGCCACGCGCCGTGCGACAGGGGAGGCCCCCTCGGCCGGTCAGGCCGAGGGGGCCTCCTCGTGCCCGACGACGCCCCGCACCACCCCGAGGTCCACGAGGTCCTGGGGGCGCAGGCGGAGCCGGTCGGCGGTGGCCGGGACCTCCGAGGGCGGGCGTTTGAGGATCTGGGCGGCGAGTTCGGGCGCGATGACGGAGAAGTAGGCGTCCGGTGTCACCCAGGTGTTGCCGGGTGCGGCGAGGGCGAGGGCACCGCCCGAGCCGCCCTCGCCGACGAGCAGCGAGGTGACCGGGGTGCGGGCCTCGGCGATGGCCGTGAAGGCCTCCGCGATGGCCGGTCCCGCGCCCGCCCGCTCGGCCTCGGCGTCGTTGGCCGCGCCGGGCGTGTCGATCAGCGTCAGGACCGGGATCCCGAGCCGGTCCGCGAGCCGCACCAGGCGCGCCACGGTCCGGAACCCGGCGGGCCGGGTCGCCCCGCCGAGCTGCGCGGCGTACGCCACCACCCGCCCGTCGTGCACACCGAACCCGCACTCCACCCCGGCGTCCACGCCACCGGCCCGGTCCCCGCCGACCGCCGCCCGCACCTCGAAGTACGCGTCCAGATAGGCCCCGGCCCGGGGCCGCCGCCCGTCCCTCGCCTGCCGTACGGCGTCCCACCCGCTGCCGGGCAGCCGCAGGCCGCCGAGGGCGCGGGGCGGGGGAGCGGGACGGTCGGAGGAGGGGCCGGGGGTCAGCAGGCGCAGCCACAGCGACAGCGCCTCGCGCAGGCGGTCCGGCGGGACGACCGCGTCCACGTGACCGTGGCGGAGCTGGTCCTCCGCCGTGTAGGCGACGGGGTCGGCGTGCGCCGGGCGGACCCGGGAGCCCGCGAAGGCGACCTGCGCGGCCGGCAGGGCCAGGACGACGTCGGCGCCGGCGCCGACCGTGGCCCAGCCGCCGCCGGTGGACGGGTCGCGCAGCACCGTCACGTGCGGCACGCCCGCGGCGCGCAGGCGGACCGCGGCGGCGGCGACGCGCTGGAGCTGGGTGAGGGCGATCATGCCCTCCTGCATGCGGCTGCCGCCGGTCGCGACCAGCGACACCAGCGGCAGCCGCCGCGCGGCGGCCTCCGCGTACGCGGCGACCAGCCGGTCGCCGGCCGCGCGTCCCAGCGAGCCGCCGAGGAAACCGAACTCGAAGACGGCCAGGACGCACGGCCGCCCGCCGACCGTCGCCGTCCCGTACAGGACCGACTCGTCCTCGCCGGTGCGTGCGGCGGCCCGGGCCCGGGAGGCGTCGTAGTCCGGCCAGCCGAGCGGGTCGAGCCGGCCCGGCGGCGCGGCCACCGCCTCGAAGTCGTCCGTCACCAGGGCGACCGCCTCCCGGGCGGTGAGCCGCTCAGGCACGGCCGGTCCCGGGCAGCGCCTTCTTCAGGACCTTGCCCATGTCGTTCCGGGGCAGCGCCGCCAGGTAGCGGACCTCGCGGGGGCGCTTGTGCGGGGCGAGGAGCGAGGCGACGTGGTCCGCGAGCTCGGCGGGCCCCGGGGGGCCGGCCGGGTCGGCCGGCACCACCCACGCGACGATCCGCTCGCCCAGGTCCGGGTCGGCCTCGCCGGTGACGGCGGCCTCGCGGACCCCGGGGTGGTCGAGCAGGGCGTTCTCGATCTCACCGGCGCCGATCTTGTAGCCGCCGCTCTTGATGAGGTCGGTCGCCTTGCGGCCCACGATCCGTACGTATCCGTCGGGTTCCCGTACCGCCATGTCGCCGGTGCGGAACCAGCCGTCCTCGGTGAAGGCGGCCGCCGTGGCGTCCGGGCGGTTGAGGTACGCGGTGAACAGGTTCGGGCCCCGCACCTGGATCTCGCCGACCGTCTCGCCGTCGTACGCCGCCGCGCCGAGGACCGAGCCGTCCTCGTCCGCGAGCCGCAGCCCGACGCCGCCGAGCGGCAGGCCGACCGAGCCGGGGCGCGGGTCGGAGCCGGGGTCGGCGCCCACGGAACACAGCATCAGCGTCTCGGTCATGCCGTAGCGCTCGACGACCGTCCGGCCGGTCGCCGCCCGGATCCGCTCGTGGTCGTGCACGGGGAGCGCCGCCGAGCCGGAGACGAGCAGCCGGGCCTCCGTCAGGGACCGGACGAGCGCCGGGTCGTGGGGGAGTGCCTCCGCGAGCCGGTGGTACATGGTCGGCACGCCGAACAGCATGGTGCCGCCGCCGTCCCCCAGCTCCTTAGCGACGCCTTCGACGGAGAAGCCGCCCAGGTGCCGCAGCTCGCCGCCGCGCCGCAGCGGGCCGAGGACGCCGAGGACGAGGCCGTGGACGTGGAACAGCGGCAGCCCGTGCACGAGGACGTCCTCGTCCGTCCAGGCCCAGGCGTCGGCGAGCGCGTCGAGGGAGGCGGCGATCGCGCGGCGGGACAGGACCACGCCCTTCGGCGGGCCGGTCGTCCCGGAGGTGTAGACGATCAGGGCGGGGGTCTCGGGGTCGCTCGGCTCGTCCGCGAGGGGCCCGGCCGCGCGGACGTCCACGTCGGTCCGGGGCACCGCGGCGAGACCCGCCGGAAGCTCGTCCCCGGCGCCCGCGAGGAGCGTGCCGGGCGCGCTGTCCGCGAGGATGTGGGCCAGTTCGCGTTCTCCGACGCGGGGGTTGAGCGGGACCGCCGGTACGCCCGCGAGCAGCGCGGCGACGACGGCGACGGCGGTCTCCGCCGTCGGGGTGGCCCAGACGGCGACCCGCCCGGCGGCCGGCAGCCGGGGGGCCAGGGCTCCGGCGGCGCGCGCCAGTTCCTCGTACGTCAGGGTGTCGGCGCCGAAGCGCAGGGCGGGCCGGTCGGATCGGGCCTTCAGGGCCGGGAACAGGGCGCTCATGGGCGCATTCTGCCCACCCGTCAGGTGCGGCGTGCTGCGACCTTGCTCACTTCGGGGGCGGGCGTGTCCGCCTCCGGCCGGACGTTCCGCATCCGTCCGTACGCGTACACGCAGCCCGCGAGCGCGAGGTCGGACAGGAGCATGAAGCCGATCGAGTACGAGTCCTTGGCGCTGTAGATCGCGCCCATGACCAGCGGCGGGACGAAGCCGCCGAGGCCGCCCGTCGCGCCGACGATGCCGGTGACGCTGCCGACCTGCGCCTGCGGGGTGACCTGGGAGACCAGGGCGAAGACCGAACCGCTCGCGGTGCCGAGGCCGGCGGCCATGACGAGCAGGGCGGTCGTGCCGCCCGGGTTCAGCGGCGGGTCGAAGGCCTGGACGACGGCGAACAGGGCGACGACGCCGAGCGCGACGGCGGTCACCACGGCCGGGTGGATCCGGTCCGAGAGCCAGCCGCCGACCGGCCGGAAGACGACGGTCACCAGGGCGAATCCGGCGGCCTTGGTGCCCGCGTCGGTCGGGTCGAGCTCGTACCAGGTCTTCAGGTACGTCGGCAGGTAGACGCCGAAGGCGACGATGCCGCCGAAGCCGATCGCGTACAGCGCGGACAGCTCCCACGTGACCCGCAGCCGCCCGGCCCGGCCGAGGCGGTGGGCGAGGGACGCGGACGGGACGGGCCGGTCGGGGCGGTCGGTGATGAGCAGGGCGGCGAGCACGGCGTACGCGGCGAGGGCGATCGCCACGACGACGAACGGCAGGTTCTCGCCGTGCTTGGCGATGCGCGGGGTGAAGTAGCCGGAGAGCGCCACACCGCCCATGCCCATGCCGAAGACGCCGAGCGCGAAGCCGCGCCTGGCGGGCGGGAACCAGGAGTTGACGAGCGGGATCCCGATGGCGAACGTCGTGCCGCCGAGGCCGAGCAGGAAGGCCACGACGAGCATCAGCCCGTAGCTGTCCTTGACGACGATCAGGAGCAGTACGGGCACGACGGTGAGGGCCGACACGGCGGGGAACATCAGCTTGGCGCCGTACCGGTCCGTGAGCGCGCCGGCCGGGATGCGGCCGAGCGAGCCGACGAGCACCGGGATGGCGACGAGCAGCGACTGCTGGAACGAGCTGAGCGAGAGCCGGTCCCCGTACCAGCTGCCGAGCGGGGCGATCAGGTCCCACGCCCAGAAGGTGAGCGTGAAGCCGACGGTGGCCAGGAGGAGGTTGCGGTAGGCGGCCGTGGGGATCTTCGTCTCCGGGGCGGCGGGCTTCGCTGCGATGTCCACGTCCCCAGTCAAGATCGGGGGCGGCGCGGTTGCGCGCGGGACTACTCCGTACGGGAGGGGCGGCTCGGGGCGGTGGGGGCGGGGACACGGCGGAGTGCCGGGGACACGGCGCAATGGCGGAGGACGGGGGCTCCGCGCGGGCGCAGGGACGCGGCCGAGACAGCGCCTCGGCTCCGGCGCGTACGCGACAGTGCCTCGGCTCAGGGCCAGGTCACCGTCGCCGGCGGGGTGCCGTCGTCCTCGACGCGCAGCCGCAGGCCCGTCTCGTCGGCGGTCACCTCCACCGTCACCGCGCCGATGCCGGGGCGTCGGTGGGCCGAGGCGAGCGCGCCGCGCAGGGCGGCGAGCAGCCGGTCGGCCGAGGCCTCGTCGGCGAGGGTGTCGACGGCGCCGGAGAAGTGCACGGACGGCTGGAAGCCGAGCAGCGCCGCCGCCCCGCCGGTCTCGCGCAGCACCCGGCCGCGGAAGGAGGCCGGGGCGTCGGCGGGCGGCTGCTGGAGCGCGAAGATGGTCGTACGGACCTCCTGGATCGTGGAGTCCAGTTCGTCGACGGCCCGGCCGAGCAGCGTGTCGACCTCCTGCACCGCCGCCCGGCGCCGGGTCGACTCCAGCATCATCTCGGTGGCGAAGAGGCGTTGGACGACCAGGTCGTGCAGGTCGCGGGCGATCCGGTCGCGGTCCTCGTAGACGGCGAGCTGCTCGCGGTCGTGCTGGGCGTCGGCGAGGACCAGGGCGAGCGCGGCCTGCGAGGCGAACTGGGAGGCGAGCAGCCGGTCGACCGCGGTGTACGGGCGGTCGCCGCGCCGCCGCGGCAGCGCGAGGGTGCCGATGAGCTTCCCGCCGCTCTGCAGCGGCAGCATCATCGAGGGCCCGAAGCGGCTGCGTACGTGGGTGGTCATCCGGGGATCCGTCGCCGAGTCCTCGACGAACACCGGCTCGCCGCCGAGCAGCTGGACCAGGACGGGGGAGCCGGGCGCGATCGTGGTGCCGACGAGGTCGCCCGGGTCGTCGGGCGTGGAGGCGGCGACGATCTCCATGCCGCCCTCCTCGGTGGGCTGGAGCACCACGCCGGCCGAGGCGTCGGCGAGCAGCCGGGCCCGCTCGGCGACGGTCGTCAGGGCGTCCTCGGCGGGCCTGCCGGTGAGGAGCGCGGTGGTCACGGCCGCGGCTCCCTCGATCCAGCGCTCGCGCTGACGGGCCGTCTCGTAGAGGCGGGCGTTGCCGATGGCGATGCCGGCCTGGGAGGCGAGGACGCGGAGGAGGGCCAGGTCCTCCTCGGTGAAGGGGCCGGCGTGTTTGTCGGTGAGGTAGAGGTTGCCGAACACCTCGGTGTGGACGCGGATGGGCACGCCGAGGAAGGAGCGCATCGCGGGGTGGCCTTCGGGCACGCCGGAGGAGCGCGGGTCGGCGGTCAGGTCGTCGAGCCGGAGCGGCTGCGGGTCCTGGACGAGGACGCCGAGGAGCCCGGTGTGGCCGTCGGGGAGGCGGCCGATCCGGGCCCGCTGCTCGTCGGTCATGCCGGAGGTGAACAGCTCGGTGATCCGGCGGCGCTCGGGGTCGACGACCCCGAGCGCACCGTAGCGGGCGCCGGTCAGCGCGGTGGCGCTCTCCACGAGGTGCTGGAGGGTGGCCCGCAGTTCGAGCTCGCTGCCGACGGCGAGGACGGCCTCCAGGAGCATCGGCAGACGGGGCTCCGGGCCGTCGTCGCCCGTCCCGTCGCCCGCTTCGTCCATGATCGGCACGGGTCCATTGTCGTACAAAACACCCGACTCCGTGGTCAGTCCTCCGCGGTCAGTCCTCTGCGGTCAGTCCTTCGCGGTCAGTCCTCCTCGGATCGCGCGTCCTCGGCCAGCGGGTCGAGCACGAGCGGCTGGATCCGGCCCTCCAGCATCGCGCCGAGACCGAGCACGGCGCACACGTCGGGCCGCTCGGCGATGTGCACGGGCATGCCGGTCGCCTCGCGCAGCATCTGGTCGAGGCCGGGGAGCAGGGCGCTGCCGCCGACCATCATGATGCCGCGGTCGGCGAGGTCGGCCACGAGGTCGGGCGGGCAGTCACGGAGCACCTTGCCGATGCCGTCGAGGACGGCGGTGAGCGGGGTCTGGATGGCCTCGCGTACGGCGGCGGTGTCGACGGTCACCGAGCGGGCGAGGCCGGTGGCCACGTCACGGCCGTGGATCTCGGTGAAGGTGGGGCCCTGGACCGTCAGGCCGTTGCCGTGCAGGGCCACTTGAAGGGGCCGCACCGACTGGCTGGGCAGCATCAGCTCGTGCTGGTGGCGCAGGTGCTGGATGACGGCGTGGTCGATGGCGTCGCCGCCGACGGGCATGCGCTCGGCGGTGACGATCGCGCCGAGCGAGAGGACGGCGACCTGGGTGGTGGCCGCGCCGCACACCATGATCATGGTGGCGGTCGGCTGCTCGACCGGGAGTCCGCAGCCCACGGCCGCCGCGATCAGGGTGTCGACCAGCTCCACCCGGCGGGCGCCGAGGCCGACGAGGGTCTCGACGGCGGCGCGCTGGGCGAGCGGGTCGCTGTCGTGCGGGGTGCAGGCGGCGGCGCGCAGCCGGGGCTTGCGGCGCAGCTGGCGGCGGAGCTTGTCACCGAGGAGGTGACGGAGCATCCGCTGGGCCATCTCGATGTCGACGACGGTGCCGCCGGACACCGGGCGGACCACCCGGATGTAGTCGGGGGTGCGGCCGGTCATCTTCTCGGCGAGCGCGCCGACGGCGATGAGCGCGCCGGTGCGGGTGTTGACGGCGGCGACGGACGGCTCGTCGACGACGAGTCCGGCGCCCTTGACGAAGACGCGGGTGCGGGCGGCGCCCAGGTCGACGGCGACATGGCAGCGGCGCAGCTGCTCAAGGCTGACGGTCACGGCGGTCCTCCGGAGTGCGGTGCTGGCACGGGTGAGGCGGCGCGCGGGGCGCGGTCCTTGTTCGCATCGTCCTGCCGCACCGCACGGGGCGCGCGCTGAGCTGAGCCGCCCGGGGGTGACTACCACTGACGGAACGTCAGGCTGGGGGCAGGGCTTCACGCGGGGTGGAGCGTGCGCGCCGGGCGGGGGCGGGTCGGCCGTGCGGGGCGCCGACGCCCGCTGACCAGCCGATCTGTCCCCGGTCCCGCCCCCCCCGCCCTGTGACCAGCCAGCCCGGCAGGCGGTGGAGCAGGCGGGCCGTCAGGTCGGTCTCGGTGTGCCGCCGGCTTCCCGGGGGTTCAGGGGCGGAACGGTGCGCTGGAGCAGGCCCCAGGCGAACTCCGCCGCCAACCGTTCGCCGTCCGGCACGGTGAAGTCGAGGCGGGCGAGGGCCGGGCCCACGCCCTCGCGGGGTTCGACGTCGCGGAAGGCCCGCCAGACCTCGTCGATCGTGCAGTGCCAGGGGCGCAGGTCCCCGGCGGTGCGCAGCCGCGGTGCGGGCGCGCCGGGCGCACGGGTCAGGGTGCGGGACCAGACGGCGCGGCCCGGGCCGACGAGCACGGTGAACCGCAGGTCCGGCCAGAGCGGCACCGGCCACAGCCAGGCCTCGCTCCCGCCGCGCACCGCCTGCCGCGCCTCCGGCTCGCCGAGGGCCTGCCGGTAGCGGTCGAGCTCGCCCCGGCCGCTCCGCGCATGCGCCCACGCCTGCCAGCGTTTGTTGGCCTCGCGCATCTCGGTGCGGCCCGCGCCGAGTTCGCGCAGGGCCTCGTCGACAAGCCCGGCCTGATGGTCCGCCATCCGGCGGAGCAGGACGAGCTGGAACTCGTACGGCCCGAAGGGGGCGGAAATCCGGGCGGCAGGGGTCATGCGCCCATCCTGCCCGAAGGGGGAGATTCGCGGCGGCACGCCGACGACCTGCGGTTTCCTCACAGGATCCTCACGTTCGCGTCTATCAGCGGAGTCCCCGGGCCGCATAGCCTGCGGGCGCCATGGACTACTGCCACCAGTGCCGACGGCATCTCAACGGCGCCCTGGCCTGTGCGGGCTGCGGGACACCCGCCGAGGAGCTGCGGTACTTCGCTCCCCCCACGTCCTTCCGGCCGCCCGCGGCGGCACCGGCACCGGCACCTGCACCGGAACCGACGGACACCCCGTCGTCCGCCGTGCCGGAGTCCGGTCCGGACCTCGGTCCGGAGTTCAGTTACGAACTGGACCCGCTCGAGACGCCCCGCCCGGCCGAGGGG
>NZ_JBHXFE010000065.1:814-34367 GCF_042722475.1 Streptomyces sp. NPDC127092 | reverse complement strand
CCCGAGGGAGACCGGGGGGGGCCAGGCCTCCCCCTTTCCCCCCTGAGGGCCTGTCCGGAAGATCATGGCCGGGTCCGCGGCCCTGATCCGCCGGACAGGCCCTCGCGCACGGAACCGTCAGCGCTCCAGGACCAGCGCGAGGCCCTGGCCCACGCCGATGCAGAGCGCGGCCAGGCCCGTGCCGGAGCCGGTTGCCGCGAGCTGGTGGGCGACCGCGCCGGCGAGCCGGGCGCCCGAGGCGCCGAGCGGGTGGCCGATGGCGATGGCGCCGCCGCGCGGGTTGACCACCGCGGGGTCGAGTTCCGGCCATTCGGCGAGGCAGCCGAGCGCCTGGGCGGCGAAGGCCTCGTTGAGCTCGAAGGTCGTCAGGTCGGAGAAGCCGCGGCCGGCCTTGTCCAGTGCCCGCCGCACGGCCTCCACCGGGCCGAGTCCGAAGAGCTGGGGCTCGATGCCGGTGACGGCGGAGGCGCGGATGCGGGCCAGCGGCTCGCGGCCGGTCTCGCGCAGCCCCTCCTCGTCGACGAGGAGCAGGGCCGCGGCGCCGTCGTTGAGCGGGGAGGCGTTGCCGGCCGTGACGGTGCCGCCGTCGGGGCGGAAGGACGGCTTGAGCCCGGCCAGGGCCTCGGGCGAGGTGTTGTCGCGGATGCACTCGTCGCGGACGAGCTCGACGCCCGGGTACGGGACGACCTCGCCGTCGTAGCGGCCCGCGGCCCACGCCTCGGCGGCCTTGCGGTGGCTGGCGAGGGCGAAGGCGTCCTGCGCCTCACGGCTGATCGCGTGCTTGTCGGCGACCTGCTCGGCGCCCTCGCCGAGGGAGACCGTCCATTCGGCGGGCATCCGCGGGTTGGTCATGCGCCAGCCGAGCGTCGTGGAGTGCAGCTGCTGGTGACCCGCCGGGAAGGCGCGCTCCGGCTTCTGCAGCACCCAGGGCGCCCGGGACATCGACTCGACGCCGCCCGCGATCGCCACGGACGCGTCGCCGAGGGCGATCGCACGGGCGGCCTGGATCACGGCCTCCATGCCGGAGCCGCAGAGCCGGTTGACGGTCACGCCGGGCACGGAGGTCGGCAGCCCGGCGAGCAGGACGGCCATCCTGGCCACGTCGCGGTTGTCCTCGCCGGCGCCGTTGGCGTCGCCGAAGTACACGTCGTCCACCCGGGCCGGGTCGAGCGCCGGCGAGCGGTCGACGAGCGCCTTGACCACGTGGGCGGCGAGGTCGTCGGGCCGTACGGAGGAGAGGGCACCGCCGAACTTGCCGATCGGGGTGCGGACGGCGTCGACGATGTAGACGTCGCGGATGCTCATCGGTTCTCTCCCACGTGACGTGCGCGATCGGGCCAGGACGCGGGATGTCCGCCGGGCGACACCCGTTCGCCTGGTGAAATATTCTTCATCTCCGCGGGCCCGAGTCTCCGCCGGTCGACGGCTCCTGTCAACGCCCCTTCAGGCCGGTCCGCGGTCCCCTGATCAGCGCCGTCAGACCGTAGTCGAGCTCCCTGCCGTCGACCAGCAGGGCCTCCACCGTCCGCGTCTCGGGGTCGATGTCGGCGACCAGGCCGTGCCCCTCGTAGATCGGGTACCCGGACTCGCCGGTACGGCCGGTCGCCTCGACGACCGCCGACCGGACGGCACTGTCCTCGACGGAGGCGGCGCCGCGGTCCTCCACGTGCGCCGGAACCAGCAGGATCTCGAAACGCTTCGGGTGTGTGCTCATGCACCGACGCTAAGCCGACCACCGGCAGGGCGCCGCCCGGGCCCGCGCGGGGCCCGCCGGGAAGGCGCCTCCGCAGGCCCGGCTCCTCAGCTGGACTCGCGGTGCACCACGTGCGAGTCGAGCCGTTCGTGCCGCTCCGGGGCCGCCCCCGGCTCGCGGACCACCCGGTCCACCAGCTCGGCGAGCTCGCGCCCGCCGACCATGTCGATGCGCACCGTGCTGAGCCGGGGCCGCAGCAGCCGCCCGATGACCAGGTCGTCCGAGCCGACCACGGCCGTCTCCTCCGGTACGGCGATCCCGGCGTCCTGGAGCGCCCGCATGAGGAGCATCGCGTACTCGTCGTTGTAGCCGAACACACCGTCGAGGCCGAGCTCGCGCCAGCGGGCGGCGAGCGCGTCGGCCGGCTCCTCCTCGTACCGCAGCGGGAGCGGTACGACGGTGGCGTCGGCGGCCTCCGCGGCGGCGCGAACGCCCTCGAGGCGCGGCACGGAGAACATCTCCAGGCCCGGTTCCTCGGGCATCACGACGCCGATGCGGCGGCGCCCGCGCTCGACCAGGTGGGCCCCGGCGAGCCGGCCGACCCGGGTCTGGTCCATGACGAGCGCGTGGGTGCCCTCGACCTGCTGCGGGCCGACGGAGATGACCGCCTTGGCGCCGGAGCGCTTCAGCAGCTCCACCCCGGTCGGGGTGAGCTCGACCTGGCCGAGCGAGACCACCGCGACCGGGCGCAGCTCGGCCCAGGCCCGGGCGGCCTCGTCCCCGTCCATGCCGACGCTGCCGTACTGCACGACCGTGTAGTCGAGGCTGCGCAGGGCCCACTGGAGCTCGTTGAAGAAGCGGCTGTAGAGCGGGCCGACGGGCACGTGCGCGGTGGGCAGCAGCACCATCCGGCTGTGACCGGCGCGAAGGCTGCGGGCCGCGGCGTGCGGCACGTAGCCGAGCTCCTCCGCGGCCTCCCGGACCCTCCGGCGGGTGGGCTCGCTGATCCGTACGGCCGCGGTGTTGTTGAGGACGTAGCTCACGGTGGCGCGCGAGACCCCGGCGAGCCGCGCCACATCGGCGCTGGTCGGGACGGGGCTTCCGGCGGACTGCTTGGGTGACTGGCTCATCGATCCGGCATCTTTCCAGAACGATCCGGCGCAGGGTCTGGCGGATGGCCGGATTCGAGTGCTACACAAGATTTACACGCGTCACTGACACGTGTAACCACACCGTGTCAGTGCGCCTCGCCAGCGAGGTCACGCCGTCCTGCGGTCATCCCCCTCGCGTCACCCCTGCATCACCTCTGCATCACTCCCGCATCACCCCCGCATCACCCCTTGTCATCCTTCCGCTCCCGCCCCGCATCGGGCGATCACTCCAGGAGGGCACCGTGGCCCTTTCCTCCCCCGGCACGTCCCCCGGCTCGTCCCCCGGCACCGCCCAGGACTCCGCCGGCGCCGTCTCCCCCGCCGCACCCCGGCCGAGCCGCGGGCTGCTGCCTCTGCTGCTGGCCGGGAACACCGCCATGTACGCGCTGTACGTGGGTGTCCCCGGACTGCTGCTCGCCCTGCAGATCGAGGCCATCGACCCGGCGGACAAGGTGGCCAACTTCGGTCTGGTCTCCGGTGTCTCCGCGATCTTCGCGACGGTCTTCAACCCGGTGGCCGGCGCGCTCTCCGACCGCTCGGGGCGCCGCAACCCGTGGATCCTGGCGGGCGGACTGCTCGCGCTGCCCGTGATGCTGCTGCTCGGCAGCGTGCACACGATCCTGCTGGTGATGATCGCCTGGTGTCTCGGCCAGGCCGTGATGAACGTCTACCAGGCGGCCCTCACCTCGGTGGTCCCGGACCGGGTCCCGCTCGCCTCCCGCGGCAAGGCCTCGGCGGCGGTCGGACTCGGCCTGCCCGTCGGCTCGACCATCGGCGCCCTGGTCGGCGCCGCCTTCTCCGAGGACTACCGCACCGGCTACCTGGTCTTCGGCGCGATCGTCGCCGCCACCGCCGTCCTGTTCACCTCCCTGGCCCGGGAGGAGCGCATGCCGCCGAAGGCGCCGATGCCGGTGAGGGCGCAGCTGGCCGCGTTCGGCAGCGCGCTGAAGGACCACGACTTCCGCTGGGCGTTCATCGGCCGCGCGCTGCTCGTGCTCGGCTACTTCGCGGTCGCCGGCTTCCAGCTCTACATCCTCAAGGACCACACCGACCTGCCGGCCGGGCTGAGCGCGGAGGAGGCGGTGGCCGTGCTGATGCCCGTCAACTCGGTGGCCATGGTGGTCTCCACGGTCCTGGGCGGCTGGCTCTCCGACCGCTACGACCGGCGCAAGCTCTTCGTCGGCGCCTCCGCCGCGCTCGCCGCCGTGGCGCTGCTGATCCCGGCGGTCTCGACCAACTGGACCGCGATGCTCGCCTTCTCCGTCGTCAACGGCCTCGGTTTCGGCTGCTACATGGCGGTGGACACGGCCCTGGTGACGATGGTGCTGCCGAAGGCCGAGGACGCGGCCCGGGACATGGGCGTGCTGAACATCGCCAACGCCGGTCCGCAGATCGTGGCGCCGTTCGTCGCGTCCCTGATCGTCTCGCTCAGCGGCGGCTACACCGCGCTGTTCCTGGTCGCCGCCGTACTGTCGGTGCTCGGGGCGCTCGCGGTGCGCCCGATCCGTACGGTGCGCTGACCGCCTGGCGGTCGGTTGAGCTCCGTAACCGCCCTGAACTGCCGGATCTGCCGTACCTTTTGGTCATGGACGACGCTTCGATGGTGGGAATGCTCGGCCGGGTGACCGGCACTGTCGGGCCCGGCCTCGTCGGTGAGGTGATCGTCCGCATCCGGGGCGGCGCCGAGCACTTCCTCGCCTATCCGGCCTCGGCGAAGGACCGGATCGAGACCGGCACGGTCGTGATGGTCGTGGAACATCTCCCTCCACGCACCGTCTATGTCACAGCCGCGTACGACAGTTGACGCAACCGTTGAGCGGCGGACGCACCGGGCGCACACTCCCTTCACCGGAACCGCACGGGTCCGGTGAAGGGGGACCTGTCCGATGAGCCTCTGGATGCTGGTGGGCGCCGCCGTCGGCGCCTTCGCCGTTCTGATCGGTCTGTTCAAACTGATGTGGCGCGTCGCCGAACCCAACGAGGCGCTGATCATCTCGGGTTCGAACCACAAGACGGAGGGCCTGGGCGAGGGCATGGGCTTCCGCATCGTCACCGGACGGGGCACGCTCGTGCTGCCCGGCGTCCAGGCGGTGCGGAAGCTGTCGCTCGACCTCAACGAGACCCAGCTGTCGGTGGAGTGCGTGACGCACCAGGGCATCCCGCTGAAGGTGCGGGGCGTCGTCATCTTCAAGGTGGGCGACGACTTCGTGTCGATCGCCAACGCGGCCCGCCGATTCCTCGACCAGCAGAAGCTGATGTCGGAGCGGGTGCACATCGTCTTCGCCGGTCATCTGCGTGCCATCGTGGGCGGGTTGACGGTGGAGGACATGATCCGTGACCGGGAGAAGCTGACCGGGCAGGCCCGTTCGGCCTGTGGCACGGAGATGGAGAAGCTCGGCCTGATCGTGGACTCGCTGCAGATCCACGAGATCGAGGACCCGACGGGGTACATCAAGAACCTGGCCGCGCCGCACGCGGCCGCGGTGCAGCGGGACGCCCGCATCGCGCAGGCGGAGGCCAACCGCCGGGCGACCGAGGCCGAGCAGCAGGCCGCGGCGCGGATGTCGGAGGCGACGCGCGACAGCGAGATCCTCCAGGCGGGCTACCAGGCCGAGCGCGACCAGGCGGCCGCCAAGGCCCGGCAGGCCGGCCCGCTGGCGGACGCGGCTGCCCGCCAGGAGGTCGTCGTCGAGGAGACCCGGGTCGCCCAGCTGGAGGCCGACCGCAAGGAGCAGCAGCTCCAGGCGGAGGTCCGCAAGCCGGCCGACGCCCTCGCGTACGAGCAGCGGACGCTGGCCGCGGCCGAGCGTGACGCCCGGATCCTGGCCGCCGAGGCGGAGGCCCGGAAGACCGAGCTGGCCAGCGCGGCCACGGCGACGGCGACCCGGCTGACCGGTGAGGCGGAGGCCGCTGCGGCCCACGCGAAGGGTCTCGCGGTCGCCGAGGCGACGCGGGCGAAGGGTCTGGCCGAGGCCGAGGCGATCAAGGCGCGGGCGGCGGCCCTCGCGGAGAACCAGGAGGCCGTGGTCGCGCAGCAACTCGCCGAGAAGTGGCCGGAGATCGTGGGTGCCGGGGCCTCGGCCTTCGGCAACGTCGACCAGATGGTGCTGCTCAACGGCGCGGACGGGATGGCGGAGATGTTCGCCAAGGCGCTCACGATGGGCGGTACGGGTCTCGGGCTGGCCCGGCAGCTGCTCGCCAACATGAGCCCGAACGGCGAACGGCAGGCGCAGCCCGCTCCCACGGCGGCGGTGCCCGCGCCGCGTGCCGAGGAGATCACGGTGGAGGAGCTCACGGCCGGCGACGGCGACTGAGCGGCCTCGGGCCGAGCGGGGCCAGGCCGGTGGGGACCTGATCCGCCGGTCCGGCCCCGGGGGCCCGTCCGCACCCGTCCGCCGGACGGGCCGACGGGCCGACAGGCCGACAGGCCGACAGGCCGACAGGCCGACAGGCCGACAGGCCGACAGGCCGACAGGCCGACAGGCCGACAGGCCGACGGGCCGACAGGCCGAGGGGCTCGGCGCGCGTTGTCGCGCCGGGCCCCTCGGTCGTACACAACGCCCGACGTACGGTCAGCAGTTCTCGTCCTGCTTCACCGCGCCGATCACCATGGTCCGCCCTTCGACCCGGGCGCCGGGCGCCGGGTCCTGGGTGCAGACCTTCCAGTCCTCGCTGGTGGTGGGCACGGTCCGGCCCTGTCCGGAGGCGTCCTCGAAGCGCATCGAGCCCGAGAGCTGGCCGTACGCCCCGGCGACGCTGCCGCCGCGGAGGTCGGGCATGAAACCGTCCTCCACGCGCACGGGCGCGGTGGGCGTGCCCGGCGCGGTGGTCGCGGGCCGGGGCTCCGGCGCGTGCGTCCGCTCCTGCTCCGGCGCCGAGGAGCAGGCGGTGAGCGCGGCGAGCAGACCGGCGGCAAGGGCGGCACTGGGACCGGAGATGCGGATGTGACGCATGTTCCCCCCTGGGACGAGCGTGAACGAAGAGGGTCCATCATCCCTGCGCCGTCCCCAGGGCGTCCGCCCGCCCCGGGGGTTGTCTCAGTTGTGCCCGAACTTCCGATCCTTGCGGTGGGCGGGGACGTCGATGGCCGGGCGGGGCCCCTCCGACGCGGACGAGCGCGGGGTCTCCTTGGCCGTCGTGGCGGCGGCGCGGTGCTCGTGGCCGCCGGTACGGGCGCCCTTGTTGACCCGGGTCTGTTTCTTGCCCACGATCGTGCCTCCCGTCTTGGAATCTCGTTCCAGGCTCGCACGGGGGCATGGACGCCGCATGTCAGGCCGTGCGGCCTCCATGCCCCTGGTCCTCCTGGCCGAAGACCCGGCGGAAGGCGCCGAGCGTCGCCCGGTCGCGGGTGCGGTCGAGGACGCCGAAGACGACCTCGTCGAAGTGGCCGGCGAACCGGCCGTCGCCGGTGAGCAGGGCCTTGAACGCGCCCGCGACCACGGCCGGGTCGTTCTGGAAGACCCCGCAGCCCCAGGCGCCGAGGACGAGCCGGCGGTAGCCGTTCGCGGCGGCGGTCTCGAGGACCCGCTCGGCGCGGGAGGCGAGGGCGGCGGGGACGCGGTCGGCCAGCTCGGGCGTGCGTCGCCGGATCACTCCGGCGTTGGGCGCGGGCGAGGTGAGGAAGCCGACGGCGAAGGGCTCGTCGAGCAGGGTGCCGCGGTCGTCGCGGAACACGGGGACGGCGGGCGAGTGAATCACCCGGTCGGTGTAGAAGACGTCCCGGTCGCCCCGGTGGTGCTCGTAGTAGGCGGGTGCCCGCAGCAGCGTGTCGTAGAGGGCGGAGGAGCGGCACAGGGCCTCTTCCTGCGCCTGGGCGCCGTTCAGGTAGCCGCCGCCGGGGTTGCGAGCGGAGGCGAAGTTGAGGACGGCCACGGGCGCGGAGGCGTCCTCGCGGAGCATCCGCCGGGCCGCGGCGAGGCTGCTCTCGCCGGTGACGCGGATCGTGGCCGTACGGTCGCGGTCGGGTGTGACCGGGACGGGCTCGGGGCCGTACAGGCGGGTGCCTTCGCAGGCGGCGGTCAGCTGCTCGGCGAGGGGGACGGTCCGTCCGCCGGGCGCCGTGTAGCGGCCCTCGGCGACGATCCGCTCGTTCTCACGGGCGAGGGCCCGCAGTCGTGCGCTCATGACCCGAAAGCATGATCGACCCGCTCACCGGGCGGCAACGGAATTAGGGGCGGAACGGGGCCGCGGAGGTCGCGGCGGCCCGCCGTCGTGCCGTGAAAGGCGCTCTTGCACGCCCGTGCCGGGTGGCTTTAGGTGGAAGCAGCGCTTACCCAGGAGGTGGAGCGATGACGACTCCGTCGTCGGGCGGCATACCCCGGGGCGGTTCTCCTCTGACCGAGGAGGATGCCGAGGACCTGCTGCGATGCATCTGTTTCAAGACGGGCCCGCCGCGCACGGTCGGGGCCGAGCTGGAATGGCTCGTCCACGAACTGCGTGATCCCCGTCTTCCCGTTCCGCCGGGCCGGCTGGCCGCGGCGATCGACACCGTCCGGGCCCTGCCGCTGGTGGCGGCCCTCACCTTCGAACCCGGTGGGCAGCTGGAGCTCAGCTCGCCGCCCGCCGCCTCCCTCATGGAGTGCCTGGACTCGCTCGCCGCCGACCTGCGGGCGGTGCGGGAGGCGCTCGCCCCGCTCGGACTCGGCCTCAGCGGCTACGGCGTCGACCCGTGGCTCGCGCCCCGCGCCCGCGTGCTGCACGAACCGCGCTACGACGCCATGGAGCGCGCGCTCGGCAGGAACGGGCCGTCCGGACGGGCCATGATGTGCGAGTCGGCCTCCGTGCAGGTCTGTCTCGACGCCGGCCTCGACGACGACGGGCCGCTCGGCTACCGCAGGCGCTGGCGGCTCGCCCACCTGCTCGGCGCGGTGCTCGTCGCGGCCTTCGCCAACTCGCCCGTGCACGGCGGGCGGCGGACCGGCTGGCGGTCCACCCGGCAGGCGCTGTGGACGGACCTCGACCCCACGCGGGCGCTCGCACCGCCGCCGGACGGGGAGCCGCGCGCCGAGTGGGCGGCGCACGTCCTGGACACCCCGGTGATGTGCGTACGGACTCCGCAGGGGCCGTGGGCGGTGCCGGAGGGCCTGTCGTTCCGGGAGTGGCTGCGGACGGGGGCGCCGCGCCGGGCGGACGCGGACGACCTGCGGTACCACCTGACCACCCTTTTCCCGCCGGTGCGGCCGCGCGGGCATCTGGAGCTGAGGATGATCGACGCGCAGCCGGGCACCGACGGCTGGATGGTGCCCATCGCGGTCACTACCGCCCTCTTCGAGGACCCCGCGGCCGCCGAGGCGGCGTACCGGGCGGTGCTGCCGCTGGCGCCGCTCGCCGGCGACGGCCCCGCCCCGCGCAACCCGCTGTGGCGGACGGCGGCCAGGGACGGTCTGACCGACCCGCTGCTGCACGCGACGGCGCTGACCGTGTTCGAGGCCGCCCTGGAGGCGCTGCCCAGGACGGGGGCGACGCCGGCGGTGGTGGGCGCGGTGGCCGCGTTCCACGGACGGTACGTGGTGCCGGGCGGCTGTCCGGCCGACGAGCTCCTCGAGGTGGCGTCATGACCGGGCTGGACGAGACGGCGCTGCGGCGGCGGGCGGTGGCGGCGCTGAGCACGGCGCGGGCGCGGACGGCACTGCTCACCTCCTGCGTGGAGGACGCCGAACTGACCGCCCAGCACTCGCCGTTGATGTCCCCGCTGGTGTGGGACCTGGCGCACATCGGCAACCAGGAGGAGCAGTGGCTGTGGCGGGCGGTCGCCGGCCGTGAGGCGCTGCGGCCCGAGATCGACTCGATGTACGACGCGTTCGAGCACCCGCGCGCGAGCCGGCCCTCGCTGCCGCTGCTGGCTCCCGCCGAGGCGCGGGCGTACGCGGCGGACGTGCGGGACCGGGTCCTGGGGGTGCTGGACTCCACCCGGCTGGAGGGCCGGCCGCTGGTGGACGCGGCCTTCGCGTTCGGGATGATCGCCCAGCACGAGCAGCAGCACGACGAGACCATGCTGATCACCCATCAGCTCCGCAAGGGCCCTCCGGCGCTCTTCGCTCCCGCGCCGCCGGCGACCGTGTCCGAGCCACCGGAAACGCGTGAAGTCCTCGTTCCGGGCGGTCCGTTCACCATGGGCACCTCGGACGAGCCGTGGGCGCTCGACAACGAGCGGCCCGCGCACACCCGGATCGTGCGGTCGTTCCTCATCGACACCGCGCCCGTCACCAACGGCGCGTACCAGGCGTTCATGGCGGACGGCGGCTACCACGACGAGCGCTGGTGGCGACCGGAGGGCTGGGCGCAGATCCGCGAACACGGCATCGAGGCACCGCTGTTCTGGCGGCACGAGGGCGGCCAGTGGCTGCGCAGGCGCTTCGGCGTGACCGGGCCGGTCGCCGAGGACGAGCCGGTGCTGCACGTCAGCTGGTACGAGGCGGACGCCTATGCCCGCTGGGCCGGGCGCCGGCTACCCACCGAGGCGGAGTGGGAGAAGGCCGCTCGTCACGACCCGGCGACCGGCCGGTCGCGCCGCTACCCGTGGGGCGACGACGATCCCCGGCCCGAGCACGCGAACCTGGGGCAGCGGCACCTGGGGCCGGCGCCGGCCGGGAGCTTTCCGGAGGGTGCCTCGCCGCTGGGCGTGCGCCAGCTGATCGGTGACGTGTGGGAGTGGACGGCGAGCGACTTCCTGCCGTACCCGGGCTTCCGCGCCTTCCCGTACAAGGAGTACTCGGAGGTGTTCTTCGGACCCGAGCACAAGGTGCTGCGCGGCGGTTCGTTCGCCGTCGACGCGGTGGCCTGCCGGGGCACCTTCCGCAACTGGGACCTGCCGGTGCGCCGGCAGATCTTCTCCGGCTTCCGCACCGCACGCGACGCGGAGCCGGCCTGATGTGCCGTCACCTCGCGTACGTGGGGCCGCCGGTGGCGCTCGGCGAGCTGCTGCTGCGCCCGCCGCACTCCCTGGAGCGGCAGTCCTGGGCGCCGCGTACGCAGAGCAGCGGGGTGGTCAACGCCGACGGGTTCGGCGTCGGCTGGTACGCGGAGGGCGATCCGGTGCCCGCCCGCTACCGGCGGGCGGCGCCGATCTGGGGCGACCTCTCCTTCGCCGACCTCGCCCGCGTGGTGCGGGCGGGGGCGCTGCTCGCCGCCGTGCGCGGCGCCACCGTGCCGGGGGCGGACGGGGAGGCCGCGGCGGCGCCGTTCGCGGCCGACCGCTGGCTGTTCAGCCACAACGGCGCCGTGCCGGGCTGGCCCGGCTCGCTCGTCCCGCTGGCGGCGACCCTGCCGGCGGCCGAACTGCTCGCCATGGAGGCGCGCACCGACTCGGCGCTGGTGTGGGCGCTGGCCCTGCACCGGCTGCGCGCGGGAACGGCACCCGGTCCCGCGCTGGCCGGCACCGTGCGGGAGGTGGACCGGGCGGCGCCCGGCGCGCGCCTCAACCTGATGGTCACCGACGGCACGACGGTGGCCGCCACCACGTGGGGGAACTCGCTCTGGTACCTGACCGGGCACGGCCGGACGGCCGTGGCCTCCGAACCGTACGACGGCGATCCGGGCTGGACGGAGGTGCCGGACCGCACGGTCCTCACCGCCTCCCGCGACGGCGTCGCCCTCACTCCGATCGAGGAGCTCTCCCCGTGAGCCCGTTCCAGCTGACCCGTACCCTCGCCGAGGACGCCATGGACGCCGCGCTGCGCGCCGACGTGCTCCACGGCCTCACCCGCACGCCGAAGGAGCTGCCGCCGAAGTGGTTCTACGACGCGCGCGGCAGCGATCTCTTCGAGGAGATCACCCGGCTGCCGGAGTACTACCCGACCCGGGCGGAGCGGGAGATCCTGATCGCCCGGGCCGGGGAGATCGCGGCGGCGACCGGGGCGCGGACCCTGGTGGAGCTGGGGTCGGGCTCCTCGGAGAAGACCCGACACCTGCTCGACGCGCTGCTGCCCGATCTCGAGGTCTACGTGCCGGTCGACGTGAGCGAGTCGGCGCTGAAGGGCGCGGGCGAGGCGCTGCTGGCCGAGCGGCCGGGGCTGCGGGTGCACGCGCTGGTCGCCGACTTCACCCACGGTCTGGAGCTGCCGCCGACGGCGGGGCCGCGACTGGTGGCGTTCCTGGGCGGCACCATCGGCAATCTGCTGCCGGAGGAGCGCCGGGTGTTCCTCGGGGCGGTGCGCCGGATGCTGGCGAGGGGTGACGCCCTGCTGCTCGGCACGGACCTGGTGAAGGACGAGGGCACGCTGGTGGCCGCGTACGACGACGCGGCCGGGGTGACCGCCGCGTTCAACAAGAACGTGCTGGCGGTCGTCGACCGTGAGCTGGGTGCCGACGCCGATCCGGACGACTTCGAGCACGTGGCGCTGTGGGACCGGGAACACGAGTGGATCGAGATGCGGCTGCGGGCGCGGCACGCGCTGGCGGTGAAGATCCCGGAGCTCGACCTGGTGGTGCCGTTCGAGGCGGGCGAGGAGCTGCGGACGGAGGTGTCGGCGAAGTTCCGTCAGGAGGGCGTACGGGCGGAGCTGGCGGAGGCCGGTTTCACGCTGTCGCACTGGTGGACGGACGAGAAGGGCCGGTTCGCGCTGTCGCTGGCGACGGCGGACCGGGCGCCGGGCGCGGTGGGCTGAGCGGGGATGCCGGGGAGTCCGCGCGCGGTGGTGGTCGTCAGGGCGACGGCCGCCTCGGCGGTACGGGCGAGGGAGCGCCGGTCCGTACCGGGTGCCGTCGGCAGCGGGTCGAGGACCCGGAGTTCGGCGACGAGGCCGGGTGTCGTGGCGATCCGCCACAGCGAGGCTCCGAGGGTGTCCTCGCCGACGAAACCGGCGGGGCCGACCGGCCGGTAGTCGATCCGTACCGGCTGGACGCGGGCTCCGCTGTCGAGCGCGGCCTGGAAGGCGGCCGGGCGGAAGGCTCCGCGGGCCCGCCCGCACCAGGTGGAGCCCTCCGGGAACGCGGTCACCCGGCCGCCGGCCGCGAGGGCGGCGGCCATGTCGGCCACGGTCCCGGGCAGGCTCCTGAGCCGGTCGCGGTCGATGAAGACGGTGCCGCCGAGGGCGGCGAGCGGGCCGAGCACGGGCCAGCCGCGCACCTCGCGCTTGGCGAGCATCCGGCCCGGCAGGACGGACGCGACGAGCGGGATGTCCAGCCACGAGATGTGGTTGGCGACGACGAGCAGCGGGCCGGGGCCCGGCACCGGCCGGCCGGTGACCCGGATCCGTACCCCGAAGCCGCGCAGCACGGCCCGGCACCAGAGGCGGACGAGGAGGAGCCGCCCGGCGGCGGGCAGCGGGGCCGCCAGCGGGGAGAGCAGCACCCCGAGGAGGACGGCGGCAAGCCCGGCGGTCAGCCGGAGCACACCGGCCGCGGTGCCGCCGCGCGGGGCGGCGGCACCGGGGTGGGCGGCGCACCGGCCGGGTGTGCAGGGCGCCGTGGGCAGCCACGGCGAGACGGCCGGGGTGTTCACCGGGCCGGGGCGAGCGAGAGGAAGTGGCGCAGGTAGCGCGGGTTGGTGCGGCGCAGCGAGAGCAGCACGTAGAGGTCGGCCACGCCGAAGTCGGGGTCGTGGGCCGGGGCGCCGCACACCCAGGCGCCGAGACGGAGGTAGCCGCGGAGCAGCGGCGGCAGTTCGGCGCGGCTGCCCGTGCCGGCGGCCGGGGTGACGCCGTCGGGGGTCCAGAGCCGGTGCGGGGTGACCCAGTACTCCTCGGGGGCGAGGTGCTTGGCCTTGACGGTGTCCCAGGTGGCGGCGGCGAGGGAGCCGCCGTCGGCGAGCGGCACGGAGCAGCAGCCGGCCAGCCAGTTGTGTCCGGTGCGGGTCATGTAGCGGGCCAGGCCGGCCCAGACGAGGGCGATGACGGCGCCGTTGCGGTGGGCGGGGTGGACGCAGGAGCGGCCGACCTCGACCAGGTCGTGGCGGATCGGGTCGAGCCGGCTGAGGTCGAACTCGGTCTCGGAGTAGAGCCGCCCGGCGACGGCGGCCCGTTCGGGCGGCAGCACCCGGTAGGTGCCGACGACCTCGCCGGTGTCCTCCTGGCGTACGAGGAGGTGGTCGCAGTACGCGTCGAAGGCGTCGCTGTCGAGGCCGGGCTCGGGTCCGTCGAGGCGGGCGCCCATCTCGCCGGCGAACACCAGGTGGCGCAGCCGCTGCGCGGCCCGGACGTCCTCCTGGTCGCGGGCCAGGCCCACGACGTAACGGGGCTGCGGCTCGCCGCCGGTCACCGGCTGGGCGGGGACGGCGGCGAGGGGCCCGGCCGACGGTTCGGCGACGGGCTGGACGAGGGGAACGGCGGCCATGTCGGGCTCCTCCGGCGGTACGGAAGGGGACGGTCGGAGCCGGGCCGTGCGAGCGGTGGCCCGGCTCCTCGTTTCTTCCGTGACCGGCTGGATTCGACGTGACCGGCCGGGGGCCGGTTGGTGTGGAGGGGCTGAATGGTGGGCGGACCGAGCCGCGTCGCCCGGGTGCCGCAGGACACGGGTACGGGACGGACGGGCCGGGGCCGGGCGGGCCGCGGTCCGACGGCCGGGGGCCCGGGGTGGCGGCGGACTACTCGGCGAGGGCGTCGGTGATCTCCTCGGAGGCGTCCCGGGCGGCCTGCCGCGGGTCCTCGCCGGAGAGCACGGCGGTCATGTACGGCTTGATCGGGTTGTCGGCCTCGACGTCGGCCCACTGGGGGGAGTTGGGCGTGGCCCGGCCGCGGGCGGCGGCGGCCGCCATGGTGGCGGTGGCCTCCTGGCCGGCCACGACGGAGGCGAGGGAGGACTTGTTGGGGACGTAGTTCATGGCGCGGGCGAGTTCGCCCTGCCACTTCTCGCCCGCGAGGGCCTTGACCACGTCGAGGGCGGCGGCGCGTTCGGGCGCGTTCTCCGGGATGATCAGGTCGGAACCGCCGGTGAAGACGACGCACGGCCGGCCGGCCTTCCTGCCGGGGATGGGGAAGTAGCCGAGCTTGTCCTTGAGCGCCGGGTTGGCCTTGAGGATGGCCGGGACGACGCTGGGCGGGGCGATGATCTGGGCGACGTCGCCTCCGGCGAACACCTCGGCCTGCGGCGGGTTCTGTTCGTCGGCGTTCTTGGGGCCCTTGCCGAGGGCCTGGAGCCGCTTGTAGAGGTCCATGCCGCGCAGGGCGGCCGGGCTGTCGAGCGCGCCGGCCCACACGCCGCCCTTGTCGACGGCGAGGTCGCCGCCCTCCTCCCAGATGAAGCCGGAGAGCGTGTACCAGTCCTGTCCGGCGAGGTAGATGCCCTGGTGGCCGTCGTCGTTGAGCTTCTCGGTGTCGTCGAGCCACTCGTCGCGGCTCTTCGGCGGCTTGACGCCGGCCTCGGCGAACAGCTCCTTGTTGTAGATGACGATGCGGCTGGCCGCGTACCACGGGATGCCGTACTGGGCGCCGTCGATGCTGCCCGGTTCGGCGAGACCGGGGAGCCAGTCCTCGCTGCCGAGGTCGCGGACGGACTCCAGGGTGAGGTCGTAGAGCTTGTCGGTCTCGGCGTACTGGGCGACCTGGGTGTTGCCGACCTCGATGACGTCGGGGCCGCCGGGGCCCTCGACGGCCTCGGTGACCTTCTTCCCGATGCCGGTCCAGTCCTGGATCGTGACGTTCAGTTCGACGCCGTCGTGCTCGGCCTCGAAGGATTCGGTGAACTTCCGGAGGAAGTCGTCGCTGACGCTGTCGCGCATCAGCCACACGTCGACCGTGCGGGTCTTGCTCCCGCCGCCCGGAAGGAGCCCGCAGCCGGCGAGGGCGAGGGCGGAGACGACTGCCAGCGGACAGACGAGACGGCGGTTCTTCACGTAGGTCACCTTCTGCGAGGGAGGGTTGCCGACCCGACGTGTGGGGGGACCGAACGGGAGGTTCGCGCGGGTATGTGGCCTGGATTCTGGTCTGGACCAATGCGCAGGGTCAAGTCCCTGACGACCTCGTCCTCCCGCCGCCCCGCACCCGGCCGGCCGGCGGCGGACGTGTCGCGGACCCCGGCCGGGTGGGGCACGGTGGAAAGAACCCACCGAGGGCACCGAGAGGAGTCCGGCTCCCATGTCGAACCACACCTACCGCGTCACCGAGATCGTCGGCACGTCCACCGAGGGCGTCGACCAGGCCATCCGCAACGGCATCGAACGGGCCTCGCAGACGCTTCGCGGCCTCGACTGGTTCGAGGTCACGGAGGTGCGCGGCCATCTCGTCGACGGCTCGATCGAGCACTACCAGGTGGGCCTCAAGGTGGGCTTCCGCCTGGAGGACGGCGCCTGACGGCGTCCCCCAGGACACCCACCGGGACGCCCGTCAGGTCCGGCCTTCCCGCTCCTGGGCGTCCTTCAGCGCCTCCGACACCGTCGCCCAGCGGGCCCGCACCACGGTGAAGCCCGCCGCCTCGGCGGCGTCGCAGACCATTTCGTCGTCGTCCACGAGGACGTGGACCCCGCGCTCGCGCTCCAGGCGCCGCAGCACGTCGATCTTGGTCTGCCGAGCCGGGCGGAAGTCCCGGTGGCGCCGCATGTGCACGGGTCCCTCGGGCAGCCCGTGCGCGGCGAGCCAGTCGAGGGTGTCCCGGCGGCAGCGCTCGGGCCGCCCGGTGAGGTAGACGACGTCACGCTCCTCCGCGGTACGGAGACACAGCTCGACGCCCTCCGCGAGCGGCGGGTCCTCGGGCGCGGCGGCGAAGAAGCCGTCCCAGTCGCGGGGGCGGCGCTCCAGGAAGTGCTGGCGGTGCGCGGTCGAGGCGAGGGTGTTGTCGAGGTCGAAGACGGCCACGGGCCCGGGGTTTCGGATCACTCCCTCAGCGTAGGCGGCCGTTCCTTCCCCACGGCTTGCGCCGCGCACGCCGGCCGCTGCCGGCCGCTCGCCCGCCCGGCGGGGCTGACCAGGGCAAACGCGGCAAGCCGGGCCTAGAATCGGCGGATGCGCGACACCGGTACCGACCTCTTCCCCCTCGGCCCCGCCGCACCGCACGACCCGTTCGTGCGGGTGCGGGGCGCCCGTGAGCACAATCTGCGGGGCGTGGACGTCGACATTCCCCGGGACGCGCTGACCGTGTTCACGGGTGTGTCCGGCTCGGGCAAGTCGTCGCTGGCGTTCGGCACGATCTACGCGGAGGCGCAGCGCCGTTACTTCGAGTCGGTGGCGCCGTACGCGCGCCGGCTGATCCACCAGGTGGGCGCGCCGAAGGTCGGCGAGATCACCGGGCTGCCGCCCGCGGTGTCCCTGGAGCAGCGGCGGGCGGCGCCGAACGCGCGCTCCTCGGTGGGCACGGTGACCACGCTGTCCAACTCGCTGCGGATGCTGTTCTCCCGGGCGGGCGACTATCCGCCGGGAGCGGAGCGCCTCGACTCCGACGCCTTCTCGCCCAACACCGCGGCCGGGGCCTGCCCGTCCTGCCACGGTCTGGGCCGGGTCCACGGCACGAGCGAGGAACTGCTCGTGCCCGACCCCGGGTTGTCGATCCGGGAGGGGGCGATCGCGGCCTGGCCGGGCGCGTGGCAGGGCAAGAACCTGCGGGACGTGCTCGACGCGCTCGGGTACGACGTGGACCGGCCGTGGCGGGAGCTCGACGCGAAGGACCGCGAGTGGATCCTGTTCACGGACGAGCAGCCGGTCGTCACGGTCCATCCGGTGCGCGAGGCGGACCGCATCCAACGCCCTTATCAGGGGACGTACACGAGCGCCCGGCGCTATGTGCTGCACACCTTCTCCGACTCGAAGAGCGCGACGCTGCGGGCGAAGGCCGAGCGCTTCCTGACGAGTGCGCCGTGCCCGGTGTGCGGGGGCAGCAGGCTGCGGCCGGAGGCGCTGGCGGTGACGTTCGCGGGCCGCACGATCGCGGAGATGGCGGCGCTGCCGCTGACCGGTCTGGCGAAGGCGCTGACGGCGCACGACGGACCGGAGACGGCCCGGGTGCTCACCGCGGACCTGGTGGCGCGGATCGCGACCGTCACCGAGCTGGGCCTCGGCTATCTCAGCCTGGACCGGGCGACGCCGACGCTGTCGAACGGGGAGCTGCAGCGGCTGCGGCTCGCCACCCAGCTGCGTTCCGGCCTGTTCGGTGTCGTGTACGTGCTCGACGAGCCGTCGGCGGGACTGCACCCGGCGGACACGGAGGCGCTGCTCGTGGTCCTGGACCGGCTGAAGGCGGCGGGCAACACCGTGTTCGTGGTCGAGCACCACCTGGACGTGGTGCGGCACGCCGACTGGCTGGTGGACGTGGGCCCGCGGGCCGGTGAGCACGGCGGCCGGGTGCTGCACAGCGGCCCGCCCGCGGCGCTCGCGGAGGTGGCCGGCTCGGCGACCCGGCGTTTCCTCTTCGACCGGGCGCCGGTGCCGGAGCGCGCGGTGCGCACGGCCTCCGGGCGGCTGCGGGTCGGCCCGGTGACCCGGCACAACCTGCGCGGTCTGGAGGCCGATTTCCCGCTGGGCGTGCTCACGGCGGTCACGGGAGTGTCGGGCTCGGGCAAGTCGACGCTGGTGGGCGCGCTCACCGAGGCCGCGGAGGAAAGCCCGGACGTGTCCCGGGTGGTGACGGTCGACCAGAAGCCGATCGGCCGCACTCCGCGCTCCAACCTGGCCACGTACACCGGGCTCTTCGACGTCGTGCGCAAGCTGTTCACGGAGACGGAGCAGGCGCGGGAGCGCGGCTACAAGGCGGGGCGGTTCTCGTTCAACGTGACGGGTGGGCGCTGCGAGACCTGCCAGGGCGAGGGCTTCGTCTCCGTGGAGCTGCTGTTCCTGCCGAGCACGTACGCGCCCTGCCCGGACTGTCACGGGGCCCGCTACAACCCGGAGACGCTGGAGGTGCGGCTGCGGGGACGGACGATCGCGGAGGTGCTCGACCTGACGGTGGAGGCGGCCGCGGAGTTCTTCGCCGGGACCCCGGCGGCGGCGCGCGCGCTGAGCACACTGCTCGACGTCGGTCTGGGGTATCTGCGGCTCGGCCAGCCGGCGACGGAGCTGTCCGGCGGCGAGGCGCAGCGCGTCAAGCTGGCCGCCGAGCTGCAGCGGCCGCGCCGGGCGCACACCCTGTACGTGCTGGACGAGCCGACGACGGGGCTGCACCCGGCCGACGTGGAGGTGCTGATGCGCCAGTTGCACGGCCTGGTGGACGGCGGGCACACCGTGGTGGTGGTCGAGCACGACATGGACGTGGTGGCGACCGCCGACCGGGTTCTCGACCTGGGGCCGGGCGGCGGTGACGAGGGCGGCCGGATCGTGGCCGAGGGAACGCCGGCGGAGGTGGCCCGGGCGGCGGGGAGCCGGACCGCGCGCTTCCTCGCGGCCCGGCTCCAGGCGTGAACCACCCCGTGCCGGTGACTACCTGGGCTCGACGAACTGGAGCTCCAGACCCACCTTGATCACGTCGCCGAGGATGCCGGGCGCGAAGTCGAGGCCGAAGTCGCTGCGCCGGAACTCCCCGGTCGCGTCGAAGCCCGCATGCCGGCTGCCGTCCACCGGCACGTCCACGACGCCGCCGAACTCGACGTCGAAGGTGACGGGCCGGGTCACGTCGCCGATGGTGAGCTCGCCCTCCAGGGTCCAGTCCTCGCCCGCCCCGGCGATCCGGGTCGACCGGAAGGTCATCGTGGGCCGCTTCTCCACGTCGAGCAGGTCGGGGGCGCGGACATGGGCGTCGCGGTCGGCGTTGCCCGTGTCGATCGAGGCGAGCCGCACGGTCGCGGTGACCGAGGAGTCCTCCAGGGTCTCGCCGACGACGAGTTCGGCGGTGAACTCGTCGAAGCGGCCGCGGACCTTGGAGATGCCGAGGTGGCGGATGGTGAATCCGACGGAGGAGTGCAGCGGGTCGAAGGGCCAGCGGCCCGGGATCAGCGGGAGGGTGGTCGGAGCGGTGTTCTGCGTCTCAGTGCTCATGGCTCCACGATCACCGCCCGCCGTACGGCGAGGAAGGCCGCGCCGATGCGGGTAGTGGCGGAGCCTGGTAGTGACAGGGCCACCCTCCGCGGGCGGTCCGCTCGTACGATCGGGGGATGAGCGACAACGAGATCGGGGCGTTCCTGCGCGCCCGCCGCGAGGCGCTGTCACCCGCGGAGGTCGGGCTTCCGGCGGGGCCGCGACGGCGCACCCCGGGGCTCCGCCGGGCGGAGCTGGCGATGCTCGCCGGCATCAGTGTGGAGTACCTGGCCCGCCTGGAGCAGGGCCGGGACCGCAACCCGTCGGCGCAGGTGCTCGGCGCGCTCAGCGACGCGCTGAAACTGCCGCTCGACGCCCGGGTGCATCTGCGCCGGCTCTCGAAGCTCCAGGGGCACGGGCACATGTGCCAGGCGGCGCCGCGTCCCTCCCGTGAGGTGCGGCCCACGGTGCGGGCGCTGCTGGACCGGCTCGGCTCGACCCCGGCGGCGGTGGTGAACATGCTGGGCGAGATCGTCGCGTACACCGAGGGCTACGAGCGGCTCGCGGGCCCGCTGGGGATCCTGGACGGCGATCCGCCGAGCCTGCTGCGCTTCGTCTTCACCGATCCGCGGGCCCGGGAGGCGTACCCTGACTGGGACGTGGTCGCCGACCAGCTGGTGGCCGCGATGGCGTACGGCGTGTCCCTGGGCGATCCGTACACGGCGGACCTGGCCCGGGAGCTGACCGTGACGGCGGGCGCGCCGTTCTCGGACCGGCTGGCCGCGGGCGGCCTGCTGCGCACCCGCTCGGGCACCGAGCGCGTGGTGCACCCGGAGGCCGGCGAGCTGCGGCTCGCGTACGAGGTGCTCGAACTGGCGGAGACCGACGCCCAGCACGTTCTCGTGCACCTGCCGGCGGACGAGGCGAGCTCCGCGGCCCTCGACCGCCTGGTCGGCCGCCGCCCGGGCACCCTGCGGGCGGTGGGTGCCTGACCCCGTTGGCCGGTCCGGCGTACGGACACGCTCGTCAGACCGCCGCCGGGGCGAAGCGGTGCAGTTCGTCGGTGCCGGGCTGGACGACGCCGTAGCTGTTCTCCGGGACCTCGTTCCACGCGCCGGGCAGATTGCCGAGGGGTTCGGAGACGATGAGGCGGCTCTCCTCGGACAGGTCCCGCAGGAAGGCGACGTCGGGATGGAGCCGGCGCAGCGCCTCCACGCGGCTGCTGTAGAACAGCGAGCGCGAGGCCTGGGCGCTGGAGTAGCGGAAGGCCCAGACGCGCTCGCCGTCGGTGACGGCGAGCGTCATCTGGAGCGGGTACTCGATGCCGTGGGCGCGGCCGACGCGTTCCACGACTCCCGCCATCCGCGCGACGGCGGCGGGCGGGTCCTGGTCGAGGCCGAAGGTGAGGGCCAGGTAGAACATCACTTCCGAGTCCGTCGTGCCCTCGATGTCGGCGTACAGCTCGGGGGAGACGAGCAGGGTGAGTTCACGGCGGATGAGGTGGAAGCCGTTGATGGCGCCGTTGTGCATGAACATCCAGCGCCCGTGCCGGAACGGGTGGCAGTTGGACTGCTGCACCGCCGTCCCGGTCGACGCCCGGATGTGGGCGAAGAACAGCGGGGACCTGACGTGGTCCGCGAGCTCGCGAAGGTTGCGGTTGTTCCAGGCGGGGCCGACGTCCCGGAGCAGCGCGGGGGTGTCGTTCTCGGGCGAGTACCAGCCGACGCCGAATCCGTCGCCGTTGGTGGTCTCCACCCCCAGCTTGGAGTGCAGACTCTGGTCGATCAGGGAGTGTTCGGGTTTGTAGAGGATGGTGTCGAGGAGCACGGGGGTTCCCCAGTACGCGAGCCATCGGCACATGCGTCATCACCTGATCCCGTCCGGCCCTTTCATTCTCGGCCCGCTCACCGCCGGGCGCCACGCGAGCCGGTGCGGGGCCAGGCCGAGATCCGTGAGCCGTGAGAGGCGGTCCAGGGCCTGTCCGGCCCTGATCCGGCGGACAGCGGATCCGGCGGACAGCCCCTAGGACCGGCCGGCCTTCCTCCTCGCCCGCAGCCACTCCTTGTTCATGGCCGCGATCGACGGCAGCGGGATGCCCTTGGGGCAGGCGGTGGCGCACTCTCCGGTGAGGGTGCAGCCGCCGAAGTCCTCGGCGTCCATCTGCGCGACCATGTCGAGGACGCGGGTCTCGCGCTCGGGCGCGCCCTGCGGCAGCACGTTCAGGTGGTTGACCTTGGCCGAGGTGAAGAGCATGGCCGAGCCGTTGGGGCAGGCGGCGACGCACGCGCCGCAGCCGATGCACTCGGCGTGCTCGAAGGCGGCGTCGGCGTCGGCCTTGGGGACCGGCGTGGCGTGCGCCTCGGGCGCGGAGCCGGTGGGGACGCTCACGTAGCCGCCGGCCTGGATGATCCGGTCGAAGGCCGAGCGGTCGACGACCAGGTCCTTGACGACCGGGAAGGCCGCGGCGCGCCAGGGTTCGACGTCGATGGTGTCGCCGTCGCGGAAGGACCGCATGTGCAGCTGGCAGCTGGTGGTCCGCTCGGGACCGTGGGCGTCGCCGTTGATGACGAGGCTGCACGCGCCGCAGATGCCCTCGCGGCAGTCGTGGTCGAAGGCGACGGGGTCCTCGCCGCGCAGGATGAGCTCTTCGTTGAGGGTGTCCAGCATCTCCAGGAAGGACATGTCGGGCGAGATGCCGTCGACCTCGTAGGTGGCCATGGCGCCCTCGGCGTCGCCGTTCTTCTGGCGCCAGACGCGCAGGTTGAGCCTCATGCGTAGCTCCGCTGGGTGGGGTGGACGTATTCGAAGGTCAGGGCTTCCTTGTGCAGGACGGGCGCGTCCGCCCCGCCGAACTCCCAGGCCGCCGCGTACGCGAACTCCTCGTCGCGGCGCGCGGCCTCGCCGTCCGGCGTCTGGGACTCCTCGCGGAAGTGGCCGCCGCAGGACTCCTCGCGGTGGAGGGCGTCGAGGCACATGAGCTCGGCGAGCTCCAGGTAGTCGACGATCCGGTTGGCCTTCTCCAGGGACTGGTTGAACTCCTCGCCGGTGCCGGGGACCTTGATGCGGCGCCAGAACTCCTCGCGGATCTCCGGGATGCGGCGCAGCGCCTTGCGCAGTCCGGCCTCGGTGCGGGCCATGCCGCAGAACTCCCACATCACCTCGCCGAGTTCACGGTGGAAGGAGTCCGGCGTGCGGTCGCCGTCGACGGCGAGGAGGAGGTGGAGCCGGTCCTCGGTCTCGGCGAGGACCTCCCGTACGGCGGGGTGGTCGTCGGTGACGGGTTCGCCGTGGGGGTGGCGGGCCAGGTAGTCGTTGATGGTGGCCGGGAGCACGAAGTAGCCGTCGGCGAGGCCCTGCATGAGGGCGGAGGCGCCGAGCCGGTTGGCGCCGTGGTCGGAGAAGTTGGCCTCGCCGATGGCGAAGAGCCCGGGGATCGTGGTCTGGAGGTCGTAGTCGACCCAGAGTCCGCCCATCGTGTAGTGCACGGCGGGGTAGATCCGCATCGGGACCTCGTACGGGTTCTCGGCGGTGATCCGCTCGTACATGTCGAAGAGGTTGCCGTACTTCTCCTCGACCCTGGCCCGGCCCATCCGCCGGATGGCGTCGGCGAAGTCGAGGTAGACCCCCTGGCCGCCCGGGCCCACTCCCCTGCCCTCGTCGCAGACGTTCTTGGCGGCGCGGGAGGCGATGTCGCGGGGGACGAGGTTGCCGAAGGAGGGGTAGATGCGCTCCAGGTAGTAGTCGCGCTCGTCCTCGGGGATCTCGTTGGCGGGGCGGGTGTCGCCCTGGGCCTTGGGCACCCAGATGCGGCCGTCGTTGCGCAGCGACTCGCTCATCAGGGTGAGCTTGGACTGGTGGTCGCCGGTGCGCGGGATGCAGGTGGGGTGGATCTGGGTGAAGCAGGGGTTGGCGAAGTACGCGCCGCGCCGGTGGGCCCGCCACACGGCGGTGGCGTTGGAGTTCATGGCGTTGGTGGACAGGTAGAAGACGTTGCCGTAGCCGCCGGTGGCGAGGACGACCGCGTCGGCGTAGTGGGTGGAGATCCGCCCGGTGATCAGGTCGCGGGCGACGATGCCGCGGGCCCGGCCGTCGACCACGATGAGGTCGAGCATCTCGGTGCGCGGGTGCATCTCGACGTTGCCGGCGGCGATCTGCCGGGACAGCGCCTGGTAGGCGCCGAGCAGCAGCTGCTGGCCCGTCTGGCCGCGGGCGTAGAAGGTGCGGGAGACCTGGACGCCGCCGAAGGAGCGGGTGTCGAGGAGGCCGCCGTACTCGCGGGCGAAGGGCACGCCCTGGGCGACGCACTGGTCGATGATCTCGACGGAGATCTGGGCGAGGCGGTGGACGTTGGACTCGCGGGCGCGGAAGTCGCCGCCCTTCACGGTGTCGTAGAAGAGGCGGTGGATGGAGTCGCCGTCGTTGCGGTAGTTCTTGGCGGCGTTGATGCCGCCCTGGGCGGCGATGGAGTGGGCGCGGCGCGGCGAGTCCTGGAAGCAGAACTGGACGACCTGGTAGCCCTGTTCGGCGAGGGTGGCGCCGGCGGAGCCGCCGGCGAGGCCGGTGCCGACGACGATGACGCGGTGGCCGCGGCGGTTGGCGGGGTTGACCAGTTTCGCCTGGAAGCGGCGGGTGTCCCAGCGTTCGGCGATCGGCCCTTCGGGGGCCTTGGTGTCGGCGATCGGCTCGCCCACGCGGTAGTCGAGGGAGGTCATGTCAGCTCACCACTCCGGTCATGACGCCGACGGGTACGGCGATGAAGCCCGCGGTCAGGACGAGCGCGAGGGCGTTGGCCAGGAACTTGAGGGCGCGTTCGCGCCGGGCGTTGCCGACGCCGAGGGTCTGGGCGGCGCTCCAGAACCCGTGCCGGACGTGGAGGCCCACGGCGAGCATGGCGACGATGTAGATGACGTTGCCGTACCAGGTGGAGAAGGTGTCGACGACGTTCTGGTAGGGCCTGCCCTCCTCGAAGCCTCCGGGATGGACGGTGCCGGTGGTCAGGTCGAGGACGTGCCAGACGATGAACAGGCCGAGGATGACGCCGCCCCAGCGCATGGTGCGGGTCGCGTAGGAGGATCCCTTGCGGCGGTGGACGTACGCGGTAGGGCGGGCCTTGATGTCGCGCCTGCTGAGCTGGTACGCGGAGACGGCGTGCGCGACGACGGCGGTGAGCAGCACGACGCGGGCGATCCACAGTCCCCACTGGTGGTGCAGGACGGGGGCGCCCATGACGCGCAGCCAGTGGCCGTAGCCGTTGAACTCCTCGGGGCCGAAGAAGACCTTCAGGTTGCCCGTGACGTGGGCGACGAGGTAGGCGAGCATGATCAGGCCGCTCGCGGCCATCACGGTCTTCTTGCCGAGGGTCGACGCCCAGAAGCCGCGGGTGGGCGCGGCGGCGGGGGGCCGGGCGGTGGTCCGTCCGGACTTGGTTGCCAGAGCCATGTGAGCGACGGTAGGGGCGAAGGGCCCGAGTGGTCCAAGACATGGTTCGGCTGATCTCCATAGGCGTATCCTATGGAGCGGGGTAGGCTGGGAGCATGCAGTTCCAGCAGCTCCTCTATTTCGTCGCCGTCGCCGAGACCCGCCACTTCACCCGGGCCGCCGAGCGCGTGCACGTCTCGCAGCCCTCGCTGTCGCAGCAGATCAAGGCGCTGGAGCAGGAGCTGGGCGCGGAGCTGTTCAGCCGGGCCCGGGGCAACATCGCCCTCACCGACGCGGGCGAGGCGCTGCTGCCGCTGGCCCGCCGGATCCTCGCCGACACCGACACCGCCCGGCACGAGGTGCAGGAGCTGGTGCAGCTCAGGCGGGGCCGGGTGCGGCTCGGGGCGACGCCGAGCCTGTGCACCGGTCTGCTGCCGGACGTGCTGCGCGCCTTCCACGACCTGCACCCGGGGATCAGTCTCCTCATCGAGGAGGGCGGCTCGCACGACCTGGTGCGTGAGCTGGCGCGCGGAGCGCTGGACCTGGCGCTGGTGGTGCTGCCGCTGCCGACGCCCTCGCCGGCCCTGACCACGGTGGAGCTGCTGACCGAGGACCTGGTGGTCGTGTCCTCGGCCTCGGCGCCCGCGCCGCGCCGGCCCGTGCGCATCGCGGATCTGCGCGACCAGCCGCTGGTGATGTTCCGGCACGGCTACGACCTGCGGGAGCTGACCGTGGCGGCCTGCCGGGCCGAGGGCTTCGAGCCCTCGTTCACGGTCGAGGGAGGCGAGCTGGACGCCGTCCTCGGTTTCGTACGGGCCGGGCTCGGCCTCGCCGTGGTCCCGGCGATGGTGGCCGCCCGGGCGGGCCGCGACCTGCGGGTCACGGCCCTGGCGCGGCCGGGCCTGCGCCGGACGATCGCGCTGGCCCACCGCAGCGACGTGGCACCGCCACGAGCGGCGCGCGAACTGCAGAAACTGCTGATGGCGACCCGCCGGGGCGCTGCCGCGTAGGCCGTCCCGCCGGGGCGCCGCCCCGTAAGCGTCCCGCCCGGGGCGCCGCCACGCAGGCGTCGGGGGGGGGCTTACACCGCGTCCACCAAGGCCAGTGAGCGGATGCGGTCCGGGGCTCCGGGGCGGGCGTAGTACCAGCCCTGGGCCGTGTCGCAGCCGAGTTCGCGCAGCTGCTGGGCCTGGGCGCCGGTCTCCACGCCCTCGACGGTGACCGCGAGCTCCAGGCTGTGGGCGAGCTGCACGATCCCCTCGACGATCTTGATGTCGACCGGGTCGGCCGGGTGCTGCTGCATGCCCTGGGTGAAGGAACGGTCCAGCTTGAGGACGCTCACCGGGAGCCGGCGCAGGTTGGCCAAGTTGGAGTAGCCGGTGCCGAAGTCGTCGAGCGCGATGTCCACGCCCATCTCGGCGAGCTGCCGCAGCGGCTTCAGCAGGTCGTCGTCCGCGCCGATCAGCGCGGACTCCGTCACCTCCAGGCACAGCGCGCCGGGTTCGAGGCCGGAGCGCTCCAGGACGTCGACCGTCTCGGCGACCAGGCCGGGGTGGTGCAGCTGGGTCGGCGAGAGGTTGACGTTGATCCGCAGCGGGCCGGTGGCGGGGTGGCCGCCGGGCGCCTCGTCCTGCCAGAACCGGGCCTGGCGCACCGCCTCCTGGAGTACCCAGCGGCCGAGCGGCACGATGAGACCGGTGTTCTCGGCGAGCGGGATGAACCGGTCGGGGCCGAGCACGCCGTGCTGCGGGTGGCACCAGCGGACGAGCGCCTCGGCGCCGTGCACGCTGCCGTCCCCGAGGTGCACCAGCGGCTGGTACTCGATGAAGAACTCGCCGCGCTCCAGGGCGGCGGGCAGCGCGGTGGTCAGCCCGTGCCGCGTGATGGCCCGCGCGTCGGCCTCCTCGTCCGCGTACTCGAAGCGGTTGCCACCGGCCGACTTGGCCCGGTACATGGTGATGTCGGCGCTGCGCAGCACCTCGGCCGGGGTGCGCTCGCCGGCCGGTCCCTCCACCACGCCGACGCTGCCGCGCACGGTCAGTTCGCGGCCGTCGATGCTGATCGGGGTGGCGAGGGCGGCGAGCATCCGGTCGGCGAGCTCGGCGACCTGCCGCTCGCTGCCGGGCCCGGTGGTGAGGGCGACGAACTCGTCGCCGCCGAGCCGGGCGACCATCTCGCCGGGTGCGGTGACGCAGCTCTGCAGCCGGTCCGCGACCTCGACGAGCAGCCGGTCGCCGGTGGAGTGACCCAGGCTGTCGTTGATGACCTTGAAGCCGTCGAGGTCGAGGTAGGCGAGGCCGAAGCGGCTCTCGCCGCCGGGCGACAGCGTCTTCTCCAGGCGCTCGAAGAACAGGGTCCGGTTGGGCAGCCCGGTGAGGGCGTCGTGGGTGGCCTCGTACCGCAGCCGCAGGTTGAGCAGCCGCCGTTCGGTGGTGTCCTCCATGAGCGCCAGCTGGTACTGCGGGGCGCCGGCGGCGTCGCGCAGCAGCGAGACGGTGAGGTTGGTCCACAGGACGGTGCCGTCACCGCGGTAGTACGGCTTCTCGACGCGGTACGACTCGCGCTCGCCGCGCACCAGCTCGTCGTACAGCCGCCAGACGTGCGGGCCGTCCTCGGGGTGGGCCCACTCGAGGATGTTCCTGCTGGTGACGGTCTGCTCCAGGCCGCCGAACATCCGGGTGAGGGTCTCGTTGACCTCCAGGACGTTGCCGTCGAGGTCCGCGATGCCGATGCCGATCGCGGCGCCGTCGAAGACCGCCCGGAAGCGGCTCTCGGTGGCGTGCAGGGCGAGTTCGGCGGCGCTGCGCGCGGACAGCGCGGAGTGCGCGATGGACTCCTGCTCGGCGAGGGTGCGTTCGCGCAGGGCCTGGGCGAAGCCGGCGGCCATGGCGTGCTGGAGCCGGGAGCAGCGGGCCCGCAGCTCCTCGGCGTCGGTCTCCTGCTCGTCGCCGCAGTAGAGCACCAGATAGGCGTCGACGACGCCGAGGCTGCGGGAGAGCGCGTCCGGGTCGGTGCAGTGGGCGGCCACCAGGGCCTGGCCGACGCGGTGCCCGGGAGTCGTGTCGAAGGGCCGGGCGTGCAGCGCGTCGCACAGCTCCCGGGCGGGCGGCAGGAGGTGCCGCTCGAACTCCTGACGGGTCATCGAGGTGGCGGTGACCGGGAACACGGCGCGGCTCCAGATGGTCACGAACCGCCTGAGTCTGTCCTCCGGTCCGTCCGCGTTGGCGACGGAACCGGCAGGCTGGGACGGCACCTTCACGCCTTGCGCCCCACCCCTGCGAACCCGGAGAAGGAGTACGGATCCTCCTCCTCGTCCAGGCTGTCGGGCCGCCACAGCGGCATCGGTACGACGCCCGGTTCGACGATCTCGGTCCCGTCGAGGAAGCGCGTGATCTCCTCGCGCGAGCGCATCACGAGCGGGTTGCGGATGTCGCGGTAGACGCCGACGGCGCCGCCCGCCCGCTCCTCGGACACCGGGATGCCCTCGTAGGAGGCGTGGGTGAGGACGACGAGACTGCCGGGCGCCAGCCCGTCCAGGAGCTCGGCGACGGCGGCCTGCGGCTCGTCCGCGTCCTCCAGGAAGTGGAGCACGGCGACGAGCAGGAGGGCCACCGGCCGGTCCAGGTCCAGCAGTTCGCCGACCTCGGGGCTGTGCAGGATCTCGCGGGGCTTGCGCAGGTCGGCGGCGACCACGGCCGTGCGGTCGTCGCCCTCGAGCACGGCGCGGCTGTGGGCGACGGCGACCGGGTCGTGGTCGACGTAGACCACACGGGCCTCGGCGCTGGCGGCCTGGGCGACCTCGTGCACGTTGCCGAACGTGGGTATGCCGGAGCCGATGTCGAGGAACTGGGTGACGCCCTCGTCCACGGCGTGCCGGACGGCCCGGCGCATGAAGGCACGGTTCGCCTGCATGATCTTGGGGAGCCCCGGCAGGAACTCCATGGCCTTGCGGGCCGCTTCCCGGTCCACTTCGAAATTGTGCGAGCCGCCCAGATAGAAGTCGTACATACGGGACACGCTCGGCACCGAAATATCGATACCCGGCGGGGCCCAGGCGGGACGCTCCATCAAAGTCTCCAACAAGTCGCCACGGGGATGCGGCCATGTGTTCGCGGCCTACGTTCGAGCTGAGGCTACTGATCGCCCGCCGAGAGAGCGAGTAGAAACGGAAATTCGCGATCCGTTCTTGGTCACACGCCATTGGCACGTGCTGCGGGTAACGAAGACTTCACGCCTTCAGGTCGTGCAAATTCACGTGCATATGGCCGTGCGCCGCTCCTACGGCGCTCCCGACGCAGCCCGGAGGCCGCGGGATGGGGAGAACCGTACCCAACGGACGGCGACTACCGGCCAGTTCGTTCCACCCGGTCCGGCCCGCGACTCGCCGGAATCCTTGATTCCGGCCATTCCCCGTGAATCCCCCGCAACGACAGGGGCCTTGGCGCGTTGGGCCACGCGTGAGACGACAGAGTCGGCGGAAACGTCAAACCACTGCACGCCCAGATCCGCTCCATCCGGGGAATCGGGGGCCGTTCCGGCCCGGCCGGGCCACCCGCGTGATCATGCTGCTCGGCGTGTCTCTCTTGCCTCAGCACGGGTTCTCCCGCTACCGGAAGCGACTGGCGCGCCCGCTGGCGGCCGGGGCGCTGGTGTGGCTGCTCGCCGCCCCGGCGGCGCCCGTGGCCGCCGACGCCTGCGCCTGGGCGTCGACCGGTCCCGGCGGGTCGAGCGGAGTGGCGGTCGCGGGTTCGGGCCGCTGCTTCCCCACGCACCCCCCGCACCCCACCCATCCCCCGCACCCCACGCACCCGCCCCATCCACCGCACCCGTCCAAGCCACCCAAGCCACAGCCGAAACCCACCCCGAAGCCCCCGCCGAAGCCGAAGCCCCCGGAGCCTCCGCCGCCCGTGCGGACCACTCCCCCGCCCCGGCCCGCCCCGGCGCCGGAGCCTGTGCGGCCGATCCCCGCGCCGGTTCCGCCCGAGCCGGAGCCGGAGCCACGGAGGCCGTCCCCGGCGCCCGCCCCGCGCGCCCGGCCCACGGCCCCGGTCGCCCTGCCGCACTACCGGCGCACGGCCCGGGTCAAGCCCAAGAGCTCGCCGAACGTGCTCACCACGACCCTGCTGGTCACCGCCCCCGCAGTGCTCGCGACCGCGATCCTGCGCCCCCGTTCCCGCTGAGACCGTGTCACCGGAGGAAAACCCTTGTCCGAATGGGTAGTTCTCACCATCGCGATGGCCGCCGCGTGCGCCGTCGTGCTGACCATCGTCGTCATCAACCACCGCAGGCTCCCCGAGGACGACGACCCCAACGAGACCCCGGACGTCATCGAGTACATGACGATGATGATCGGCGTGGTGTACGCGATCGTCCTCGGCCTCGCCATCGCCGGCGTGTGGGAGGCACGCAGCGCCGCCCAGGAGACCGTCCGCCAGGAGGCGCAGGCCATGCACGAGATCTCGGAGCGGGTCGAGGTGTACCCGCTCGCCACCCGGGAGCGGATCCGGGCCGACGTCGACGCGTACGTCCGGTACGTGGTCGAGGACGAGTTCCCGTACATGGCGGAGCACGACGCGCTGAGCGAGAGGGGCACGGAGCTCCTGGAGAAGGTGCGCCGCAGCGTGACCGACTACCAGCCCGCCAACGACTTCGAGGGGCAGGCCTACCAGCCGCTCGTCGACCAGGTCGCGGTCGCCGACGACGCCCGAGGGTCCCGCGGGCAGAACGCCGGGCCGACGATGCCGGGCGTGGTGTGGTTCGGGCTCATCATCGGTGCCCTCGTGACGGTGGGCCTGATCTTCACGCTGCAGATCAGGCGCACCGGGCGGGAGGTGCTGCTGGCCGGCCTCTTCAGCGCCCTGATCGCCTTCCTGCTCTTTCTGATCTGGGACTTCGACGCGCCGTTCAGCCGCGGCATCGCGGCCACCTCAGCGCCGTTCGTCGACCTGTTCCCGCAGCTCGCGGACTGAGCAGGGGTCCGCGTGCGGTCCGATCGGGTGACCTTGGTGCCCCATTCGCGCGTCTCGGATCGCGGCTGTGATAGAGGGCTCCTAGCGTTTCGGGCATCGAGGCGTATGTCCTGCCTTTTCGCGGATAGCCTTCCGCGGCTGCGCCTCGGGGACCCGGAGGATCCACCATGCGCGCGATACGTGCCGCGTCCACCGCTCTGCTGGGGGCGGCCACCCTCGCCCTGGCCGCCCCCCTCGCCGTCGCCGCCGACGGCGCCCCGGCGCCGAACCCCCGGGCGCCCCGAGCGAAGCAAGCGGGCGATTTCGTCGTGTCTCCCGGGGTCGTCGCTCCCGGCGGCCGGGTCGCGCTCAGCGCGCCCGGCTGCGCGAGCACGGCGATGGCCTCGGCCGGCATCTTCGACACCGTCACCATCCCTCCCGGCTCGACGGCCACCGCCACCGTGGACATCGACGCCAAGCGCGGCGCCGTGTACACGGTGTCGTTCAACTGCACCGGAGGCGTGCAGGGCACCGTCGACCTCACCATCAGCGGCGGCACGACCCCGACGCCCACGGCCCTGTCGACCGTGCTCACCACCCCGCGCGGGGTGCAGGGCGGTCTGGGCGGCTCGTTCGACTCGACCGACGCCTGGACCCTCGCGGCCGGTGGGGGCATGGTGCTCGCCTCGGCCGTCGGCCTCGTCCTCGTGATCCGCCGCCGGTCGTCGTCCGACGGCCGACGCCACTGACGGCGCGGCGGGGTGCCCGCCCGCCGGCGAAGCAGGAAGACCCACGGAACGCCCGTCGCCCCCGAGTCCCGGAAAGGACTCGGGGGCGACGGGCGTTGCGGGCCGACCGGGAGGTTCGGCCGGTCAGACCCCCGCGCCGGACATGCGGCGCCGGCGGGCGATGAACAGACCCCCGCCCAGCGCGGCGGCGGCCACGAGGCTGCCACCCACGGCCATCTCGGTGGAGGTCGGGGCGAGCGAGCCGCCCAGACCGCCCGCCGCACCCTGGCCGGCCAGCACGCGGAACTGCGTCGTGAGCTTCCGGCCGTTGACGCAGGTGGCGGTCAGGGTGTGCAGGCCGGGCGTGGCGTTGTTGTAGATGCGGACGCTGACAGTGGAGAACCCTTGGTTGGAGCCCGAGAGGGTGCCGGACGGGAAGGCCGCGGACGAGACCGTGCCCGCGGCGCAGTCCCGGGTGGTGACCAGGAGAAGCGCACCCTGGTGGACCGCGAAGGGGGAGACGGTGACATTGGAGTTGTCGCCACCCTTGGGGGCCTGGAAGGAGCCGACGGTCACGCTGCTGGGCCCGTTGGTGGCGGTGGCGAGGGGGGCAGCGAGCCCGAGCGCCGCGAACGCGGTCGCCGTCACCGCCAGAGTGCGTGCAGCACGCATGGTTGAACCTCCAGTGGAAGGCGCCCCAAAGCGGTGCTCCGGGCGATTCGACGAGTACGCCTTCCGTGACGAACCATCACAAAACGGAAGGACCTTCGCACGTCGGCCTTGGGCCGGTCCGGTGAGGGACGGCACCGGCCGAACGAGTGGGGAATCTGACGGATCCGCAGGTCACATGACGTCAGAACGATGATCTGACGATTACTCGGATGGCAGGTCACCCGTTCCGCCGGGCCCAGGGCCCCCTGCGCCCGTGCGGAAGCCGCGCGAGGAGCCCGCGTCCGGGGCGGCGATCGCGGGCCGCTCCTCCGGCCACCACCCGTTCGCCCCGCCCGGCGCGCCGGATCGCCTCGGCGCCCTTACCGTTCCCGTGACGCCACCAAGGGAGAACCATGAGCCCCAAGGACTTCAGCCTCTTCGACGCCGCCAGGAGACGCCAACCCTGGGGCGCGCTGGCTCTCGTCATGCTGTCCGGCCTGGCGATAATGCGCAACGGGGTGGGCTTCGAGTCCGGCCCGCCGCAGCCCTCCGCGGCAGCGCGGCCGGTCGCGCGACCGGTCGCCCCGGCCCCCACGGCCGCCGCCGCCCCGGAGCTGCCGTTCGCCCCCGCGTCACGCATCAGGATCCCGGCCATCCGGGTGGCGGCCCCGCTCATGGACGTGGGCCTGGACGACAACGGCTGGGTCGCCGCCCCGCCGCCGGAGGAGTCCAACCTCGCCGGCTGGTACCAGAACGGCATCGCACCCGGCATGCGCGGCACCTCCGTCATCGTGGGGCACGTCGACAACCTGGCGGGGCCCGCGGTGTTCTACGGACTCGGCTCCTTGCAGCAGGGCCAGCACATCGAGGTCGACCGGTACGACGGCCGGGTGGCCGTGTTCGAGATCTACGGGGTCGAGGTCTTCGCGAAGAACGCCTTCCCCGGCGTCCAGGTGTACGGGGACACCGGCCAGCCGGAGCTGCGGGTGATCACGTGCGGCGGCGGCTATTCGCGCGCCCACGGTTACGACGGCAACGTGGTGGTCTTCGCCCGGATGGTCGGCTTCCGCTAGGGCCTGTCCGCAAGACGGTCCCCACGGGCGGTCCCCAAGAGCGGTCCGCAAGGCGGCGGGCCCCGGCACCGAGGAGGTGC
>NZ_JBHXFE010000065.1:0-804 GCF_042722475.1 Streptomyces sp. NPDC127092 | reverse complement strand
GTCCACCCCCAGCGCGGGGGGCGCGCCCTCCCCCGCCGGTGTCCGTACCGGCTCAGCGGCGCGGGACGGTGATGCTGTAGCCGAGGTCGAGGAGTTCGGGCAGGTAGCGCTTGAGCGCCGCGACGCTGTGCGAACGGTTGCCGCCGGCATCGTGGTTGAGGACGACCACGCCCGGCCCCGCGCCGTCGAGCACCCGGCGGACGATGCTGTCGGTGGGCGGTTCCTTCCAGTCGAGGGTGTCGACGGTCCACGCCAGCGGCTCCATGCCGAGCTCGGCACCGATCTCGAACGACAGCCTGTTCCAGGCCCCGTAGGGCGCTCGGTACCACAACGGCGGTGCGCCCAGGGCCTGTTCGACGACGTCGCTGGTGGAGCCGAGCTCCTGGCGGATCCGGGAGGGCCGCAGCTTCGGGACCAGCGGATGGGACCAGGAGTGGTTGCCGACCACATGGCCGTCCTCGGCCATCTGCTTGAGCAGGTCCTGGTTGCCGACGGCCATCTCGCCGCAGACGAAGAACATCGCCCGGCAGCCGTAGCGGCGCAGGGTGGCGAGGATCTCCGGGGTGTAGCGGGGGTCGGGGCCGTCGTCGAAGGTGAGCACCATCGAGCGTCCGACGCCGGTGAGATGGAGGAAGGGCCGGGTCCTGACCGGGGGGATCGCGCGGCGGAAGGCGGGCGGCGCGTAGCCGGTCATCGGCTGGAGCCGGTAGGCGGCGGGCCGCAGCCGCGCGGCCCGGGCCTGGGGCTGCGGTCCGGCCGCGCCGGGCGTGGGCCGGGCGGACGGCGCGGCCGAGGGCGCGGCGC
>NZ_JBHXFE010000064.1:0-35251 GCF_042722475.1 Streptomyces sp. NPDC127092 | reverse complement strand
CCCCCGCCCCCTCCCCTCCCTACCCCATCGGCGATACCCCCACGACCCGTCCGGCCGACCAGGACCGGACAGGCCCTAGAGGAAGCCCAGTGCCGAAGCGCCGCCCACCCCGCCGAGCAGCATGAACGCCGGCATCAGCACCTTCAGCTCGACCCAGCTGCCCGCCCGGAAGCGCATGCCCTTCGGCGGGCCGATCGGGTACCAGCGCTTGCGGCCTACAGGGATGGGCCAGAGGATCGGGCAGCCGGAGACGGTCAGGGCGTCGCCGATGTCGTGGACCAGGGCGCCGAGCACGATCGGCAGGCCGAGCCACAGGTACTCCTGGCCGGGGCCGGTGAAGAGCCAGTCGGCGCCGTGGCCCGGCTGGTCCAGGACGCCGGCGAGGATCCAGGCGCTGGTCGCGCCGAGCAGCCACACCAGGACGTCGCTGGACATCCGCGCCGCCCGCCACAGCAGGCCCTCGACCGCGAGGACGAGGTGGACGAAGAGGATCGCCAGGACCGCCCAGCGCCCGCCGGTCACTGCGGCGACCGAGGCGCCGGCGCCGATCAGGACCGCCCACACCCAGGTGTGGGTCAGCGTGCGGTGGCCGCCGGACCTGCGCGGGTCGGCGGAGGAGCGGGTCGCCTTGTAGACGGCGTACGACAGCTTGTCGACGATCTCGCACAGACCTCGCGACACCGGCCCGAAGGCACGCGAGATGGTCGCTGCCTTGTGGTCGAGGTCGGGTGCCAGGGCCGCACCGGCGCAGATGAGCGCGCCGACGACCAGAACCGGCCACGGCATCGGGTGGTCGAAGGCCGCGGCCGCGGCTCCGACGCCCAGCCAGGCCGCCGCTCCGGACAGCGAGTGCGCCGGTCCCATCATGGTCGTTCCCCGCCCCATTCCTCGCGCGCCGGCGCCCAGTTGACGCCCGGTCGTGCGCCGGCCGCACGGCCGGTCGACGGGCCAGCCTATCGTCCGTGATCTTCGATCCGGTGGCCGGTTCCCTCATCCGTGCGGAATCCAGGCAAGATGGGGGCGTGACCCTTATCGATCAGCTGCCGCCGACCGCCGACCCCGATGCCCTCTTCGAGGCCTTCTCCTCATGGGCGGAGGACCGGGGCATCACGCTCTACCCGGCCCAGGAAGAGGCGCTGATCGAGGTGGTCTCCGGGGCCAACGTGATCCTTTCCACGCCCACGGGCTCCGGAAAGTCGCTGGTCGCGGCGGGTGCGCATTTCACGGCGCTGGCCAATGACCAGGTCACGTTCTACACGGCGCCGATCAAGGCGCTGGTGTCGGAGAAGTTCTTCGACCTGTGCAAGATCTTCGGCACCGAGAACGTCGGCATGCTCACCGGCGACGCCTCCGTGAACGCGGACGCGCCGGTCATCTGCTGCACCGCCGAGGTGCTGGCCTCGATCGCGCTGCGCGACGGCAAGGACGCCGACATCGGCCAGGTCGTGATGGACGAGTTCCACTTCTACGCGGAGCAGGACCGCGGCTGGGCCTGGCAGATCCCGATCCTGGAGCTGCCGCAGGCCCAGTTCGTGCTCATGTCGGCGACCCTCGGCGACGTGTCGATGTTCGAGCAGGACCTGACCCGGCGCACCGGCCGGCCGACCGCGGTGGTCCGCTCGGCGACCCGGCCGGTCCCGCTGTCGTACGAGTACCGGCTCACGCCGATCACCGACACCCTCACCGAACTCCTGGAGACGAAGCAGGCGCCCGTCTACATCGTCCACTTCACGCAGGCGCAGGCCGTGGAGCGGGCGCAGTCGCTGATGAGCATCAACATGTGCTCGCGCGAGGAGAAGGACGCCATCGCCGAGATGATCGGCAACTTCCGCTTCACCACGAAGTTCGGCAAGAACCTCTCGCGTTACGTCCGGCACGGCATCGGCGTGCACCACGCGGGCATGCTGCCGAAGTACCGGCGCCTGGTGGAGAAGCTGGCGCAGGCGGGTCTGCTGAAGGTCATCTGCGGCACCGACACCCTCGGCGTCGGCGTCAACGTGCCCATCCGCACGGTGCTGTTCACCGCCCTGACCAAGTACGACGGCAACCGGGTGCGCACGCTGCGGGCCCGGGAGTTCCACCAGATCGCCGGCCGGGCGGGCCGGGCCGGCTTCGACACCGCCGGTCTCGTCGTGGCGCAGGCACCCGAGCACGTCATCGAGAACGAGAAGGCGCTCGCCAAGGCCGGCGACGACCCCAAGAAGCGCCGCAAGGTGGTCCGCAAGAAGGCGCCCGAGGGCTTCGTCGGCTGGACCGAGAACAGCTTCGAGAAGCTGATCGCCTCCGAGCCGGAGCCGCTGACCTCCCGCTTCCGGGTCACCCACACCATGCTCCTGTCGGTGATCGCCCGGCCCGGCAACGCCTTCGACGCGATGCGCAAGCTCCTGGAGGACAACCACGAGCCGCGCAAGAACCAGCTGCGCCACATCCGCCGGGCCATCGCGATCTACCGCTCGCTGCTCGACGGCGGCGTGGTGGAGCAGCTGGACACCCCGGACGCCGAGGGCCGCACGATCCGCCTGACGGTCGACCTCCAGCAGGACTTCGCGCTCAACCAGCCGCTGTCGACCTTCGCGCTCGCCGCCTTCGACCTGCTCGACCCGGAGTCGCCGTCGTACGCGCTGGACATGGTGTCGGTGGTGGAGTCCACCCTCGACGACCCGCGGCAGATCCTGGCCGCCCAGCAGAACAAGGCGCGCGGCGAGGCGGTCGGCGCGATGAAGGCCGACGGCGTCGAGTACGAGGAGCGCATGGAGCGGCTCCAGGAGATCTCGTACCCGAAGCCGCTCGAAGAGCTGCTGTGGCACGCGTACAACGTCTACCGGAAGTCCCACCCGTGGGTCGGCGACCACCCGGTCTCGCCCAAGTCGGTCATCCGCGACATGTACGAACGGGCGCTGTCCTTCACGGAGTTCACCTCCTTCTACGAGCTGGCGCGGACCGAGGGCATCGTGCTGCGCTACCTCGCGAGCGCGTACAAGGCGCTCGACCACACCATCCCGGACGACCTGAAGACGGAGGACCTGGAGGACCTGATCGCCTGGCTCGGCGAGATGGTGCGGCAGGTCGACTCCTCGCTGCTCGACGAGTGGGAGCAGCTGGCGAACCCGGAGATCCAGACCGCCGAGGAGGCGCAGGAGCAGGCCGACCAGGTCAAGCCGGTCACGGCGAACGCCCGCGCGTTCCGGGTCCTGGTGCGCAACGCGATGTTCCGCCGGGTGGAGCTGGCGGCCCTGGACAACGTCGACGAGCTGGGTGAGCTCGACGCGGAGTCCGGCTGGGACGCGGACGCGTGGGGCGAGGCGATGGACGCGTACTGGGACGAGTACGACGACCTCGGCACCGGCCCCGACGCGCGCGGCCCCAAGCTGCTGTCCATCGAGGAGGACCCCGAGCACGGCCTCTGGCGCGTCCGGCAGACCTTCGCCGACCCGAACGGCGACCATGACTGGGGCATCAGCGCGGAGGTGGACCTGGCGGCCTCGGACGAGGAGGGCCGCGCGGTCGTCCGCGTGACCTCGGTCGGACAGCTGTAGACCGTCCGCAGAGCTCTGCGGACCTGGCGAACGGAGTACGGACGTGACCAACCCCGCCGAGAGACTCGTGGACCTGCTCGACCTGGAACGGATCGAGGTGAACATCTTCCGCGGCCGCAGCCCGCAGGAGTCGCTCCAGCGGGTCTTCGGCGGGCAGGTCGCGGGCCAGGCCCTGGTGGCGGCAGGCCGGACCGTGGACGACGAGCGCCCGGTGCACTCGCTCCACGCCTACTTCCTGCGGCCCGGCCGCCCGGGCGTGCCGATCGTCTACCAGGTGGAGCGGGTGCGCGACGGGCGTTCCTTCACCACCCGGCGGGTCACGGCGGTCCAGGAGGGCCGGACGATCTTCAATCTGACGGCCTCCTTCCACCTGCCCGAGGAGGGCGCGTTCGAGCACCAGCTGCCGCCGCGGCACCTCACGGACCCGGACAGCCTGCCGAACCTCGCGGACGAGACCCGCGACCACCTGGGCGCGCTGCCGGAGGCGCTGGAGCGGATGGCCCGCCGCCAGCCCTTCGACATCCGCTACGTGGACCGGCTGCGCTGGACGAAGGAGGAGGTCACGGACGCGGACCCGCGCAGCGCGGTGTGGATGCGGGCGGTCGGGCCGCTGGGCGACGACCCGCTGGTGCACACCTGTGCCCTCACCTACGCCTCGGACATGACGCTGCTCGACGCCGTCCGGATCCCGATCGAGCCGCTGTGGGGCCCGCGCGGCTTCGACATGGCGTCCCTGGACCACGCGATGTGGTTCCACCGGCCCTTCCGGGCGGACGAGTGGTTCCTGTACGACCAGGAGTCGCCGATCGCGACCGGGGGGCGCGGCCTGGCCCGCGGCCGGATCTACGACCGCGAGGGCCGGCTGCTCGTCTCGGTCGTCCAGGAGGGCCTGTTCCGCAAGCTGTAGCCGGCTCGGAGCCGATGGACGCCGGTTTCCGAAGCCGACGGCCCCGGCGTGGGTCCCGGGGCACGCTCCGGGACCCGGCAGGGTCAGACGTTGGTCTCGCCGCGCCGCAGCGGCAGGACGCGTTCCTGCGTCCCGTTCCCGTCCTGCCACCGCATCTGCACGACGAAGCGGCGGTTCCCCCGGTGCGCGTCCGCCAAGGGCAGCCAGGGCACCGGATATCGGGCGCCCCGGTCGAGCCGCAGCAGCGGGAACTCGTCGGCGGGCGAGTCCGCCAGTTCGACGACCCCGCCGGCGACATCCTCGACGGACACATGGACTTGCTCGGCCGAGGCGGGGCCCTGGTTCCATATCACCAGGTGGTATCCGGCGCGCCGGATCGAGCCGTCCGCCAGTTTGATCTTGGCGAAGTCGGATGTGCGATGGAAGTACGCGGTCACCTCGGCGCCCAGGGTCTCGCGCGTGCGCGCCCGGTGCTGCGCATAGGCCGTGACGGCCGACAGGACGAGCGCGCAGAGCGCGATGACAGTGCCGATCCAGGCGTTCACCGGTCAGTTCCCCCCTTGCACGATCGCGTTCCACCGGTGCCACAGCGCGGAGGTGATCACCGTGCTCAGGGTGAGAGCGAACTCCCGCTGCTCCTTCTCGAGCGTCGAGTAGCGGATCATGGGCAACAGCGCGCCCGCAAGGGCAAGATGGTATTCGTCGGCCTTGACGGGCCAGTGTCCCTGACCGCAACCGATGGCGATTTCCCGGACTCGGCGCGTGACGCGCAGGACCAGGCGTTCCTGATCGGTGAGCCGGGCGACTTCGTCCGGGTCGTTCACCCGGGGCAGGAGGTCGCCAGGCTTGCGGAGCGGGTCGTCCGTCCCGGCGAGCACGCCGGCGATCCAGGAGGCCACGCGTCCGGCGGCTTCGCCGTCCCAGCTGAACACCTGGCACAGCAGGCTCGCTTCGATGCGGGCGAAGTCCTTGCACACATGGCCCTCGTGAGCGCTCTCGAAGTCGATGAGCACCGGCTTGGGCCGCTTGCTGCTGAGCGTGCACAGAACGTTGTCCAGGTGCAGGTCGCCGTGGGCGATCACCAGGGTGGTGTCGTAGTCCACCAGGTCGATGTCGAACGAGTTGATGATGTCCTCGAAGGCTCCCTGGCCCGTCTCGGACAGCTCGGCGGCGAACCAGAGGGGGTTCACCGTCGCCACCTGCGGCAGCCGCGCCATCGCGGCCGCCAGACCGGGGGCATCGGCGCTCCATGCGGTGTCATCCGCCTTGACGGTGGTCGGCATGCCGCGGCCTGCGTCGGCGGCCGCCTTCAAAAGGGCGTGCAGCTCCGTGCGTGCCCAGTTGGCGGGTGCCTGCTTCTTCGGTGCGGGCGCGGGTCGGAAGACGGGGTACTCCGAGCGGATGTCGATGCGGTCGCGGCGGCTGTGCGCGAACCAGGGGCGCATGTTCACCAGGAGCAGCCTCTCGAAGGTCTCGACCGCCCGGTCGGCCGGCGCGGTGCCGAGCCAGTCGGTCAGTGTGCGCGGGGGCTCGCCCTGCTCGAAGGCATAGGCCGTCTCGATGGCGCGCAGCGAGTCCCCGTTGTCGCCGAGATACATCTCCATGGTGCTCGCGAGGCACTCGCTCGGCCGGTTGTTGGGGTGCAGTCGCTTCGCGTACGTGCGGAAATTGTCCCCCTCCCGCTGCACCTTGTCCCAGCGGTCGATCTTCAGGACGGACCGCGGGCCGTACCGCGTGGTCAGCAGGTACGTGGGCATCCGGCGCCCCTTGAACAGCTGGCCCCGCACGGTCACGACCTCGCCCGGCTCCAGCCCCTGCGCGACCGCGGCGCGCAGGACGGGTGTCGGGATGCGCACGGCACCGGCAGCACTGGTGACGAGGGAAGTGCCGCGAGGATTGCCCTTGCCGTCGCTCTCCCAGGGGTTGCTCACGACGCGCACCTTGCCCGCCGCCTCCATCAGCGAGCTCACTCCCTCCTTCCACAGCTCCCGCTCCCCCGGCTCCTCGAGCTCCGGGGCCCGGTCGAAGACGGTGTCGACGACCCAATGGGTCCGAGCCTCGTCCCATCCGGCGACGCAGGCGAGGGCGAAACAGGCCCCGTGCCGGTCCTCGGCCCGCCACTCGCGCAGCAGCAGCTCCGGCCACTCGGACCTGCTGACCCGCCCGCGCCTGAGCACCCTGCTGTCCCGGGTGCTTTCCTGGGGCAGGGCGGGGTTCGGTCCGGCGAGCAGCAGGTGGGTGCCGACAGCGGCGAGCGCGTGGTGGCGCAGGATCGCATACCGATCCATGAAGACGGGAGGGACCTCGTGCGCGACGCACACGAGGATCTCGGCGCAGTCGAGGATCAGGTCGCGGGCCGAGTCCATGAACTTCAGGTTGCTGTCCAGGAAGGAGCGCAGATAGCCGATGAGGTCACGCAGAACATGCGGCCGGTTCGTGGGCAGGCCGTCGTCCGACCACATCATGTGGTTCGCGGTGGCCGAGATCAGCCAGCGCAGCCGGGCCTCCTCCACCTGCTCCGCCTTGTCGGCCCAGGTGGCGAAGGTCCGCATGGCGCGCGCCAGGTCCCACAGATCCTTCGCGTCGGTCGGCACGAGGCCCTGCGGGAAACATCCGGCGACCGCCGCCAGGTCACGGTCGAGGTGCAAGGCCAGCTCGCGGTCGGCGAGCGCGCCATGCTCGCCGCTCACCTCCCTGAAGTACGTCCGCAGTTTCGTCGTACGATCGCCGACCGGGCTGCGGCCGGACGACCAGCGCACGGCGAGCTCGGCCACCAGCTCGCGGGCCGTGGTCGCGCTGGTCTGCAGGGAACCGATCCCTGTGCGCTCGTGCCCCTGCGCCTCCTCGCGCTCGTCCGCCTCGGGCCGCTCGGACTCCTCCTCGGCCTCCTCGCCGTCATGGCTCCCGTCGGGGACGAGGAACGCGGACGCGACGTCGGTCGCGGTGGGGGCAGCGACCACCGGGGACGCCGGACCGCCGGCACCCGAGGCCAGGATCTCCTCCAGGCTCCAGACCGGCAGGGCCGGCGGCACCGGCAGCTCCTTGAGCAGAGAGACCCCGAGGTCACGCAGCCGGGCCGCACACTTCTCCCGCTCACGCACGAAGGTCTCGGCGTTGTGCGGACTGTCGGGTTCCTCCGACAGCACCAGGCAGGCGACCTGCAGAGCCTGCACGGCCTCCTTGGCGAGGCCGTGGCGCTCCAGTTCCTCACCCAGTCCCTTCAGGCCGTGGCAGAGCTTCAGGCGCACGTCGTCGACGGTCTTCCCGCCGTCGTGCAGGGAGTAGGAGACGGCCAGCGTCCGCGCCGCACTCGACGCCGGGGTGGTGCATTCCTTCCAGTCGGGGTACTGCGCCCCGGGCGGGAACGGGAACATCGATCGTGCCCATGCGATGTGCGGGGAGACGTCCAACTCGCCCTACCTCCAAGAGTGATGGCGTCATTGCCAGGAACCGGACACGGTAGGGGAGGTCCAGGGGAAGCCCGTCGGAATCCGGCCAGCTGGGACGTCGGCCGGCCCCGGGCTACATGCCGGGCAGCGGGTCCTGCTCGACCTCGTGGCGGCGGGTGCGGATGTCCGGGCCCGGCGGGTGGAGCTTCGCGTCGCACGAGGGGCCGAGGCCGGTGCGCCGGGACGCGGTGCCGGTGAGCGGGCGCCCGCACAGCCGGCACCACACGCGGCGCGGGCCGTCGCCGTCGGCCGGGCTCCCGGAACCGAGGTCGATTGCCAAGGGTTCGTCTCCCATGCTGAGATCAAACCCCATCGGTGTGACAACGTGTGACAGGACCCTTCCCATGAGCTTGTACGAGATCCCGCTGACGACCCTGGCCGGCGAGCCGCTCTCGCTCGCCGACTTCCGCGACCGGGCCGTCCTGGTCGTGAACGTGGCCTCGAAGTGCGGTCTCACTCCGCAGTACGAGGGCCTGGAGCAGCTGCAGAAGGAGTACGGCGAGCGCGGCTTCACGGTGCTCGGGGTGCCCTGCAACCAGTTCGCGGGCCAGGAGCCGGGCAGCGCGGAGGAGATCCGCACCTTCTGCTCGACGACGTACGGCGTGTCCTTCCCGCTCCTGGAGAAGGCGGACGTCAACGGCGCCGGCCGGCACCCGCTGTACGCGGAGCTGACCCGGGTCGCGGACGCCGACGGCGAGGCCGGCGACGTCCAGTGGAACTTCGAGAAGTTCCTCATCGGCCGGGACGGCGCGGTCACCCGGTTCCGCCCGCGCACCGAGCCGCAGGCACCGGAGCTCGTCGCGGCGATCGAGGCCCAGCTTGTCTGAGCCGGCGGCACAGGACCTGGTGGCCCGGCTGCGGGCCGCGGGCTGCGTCTTCGCCGAGGAGGAGGCGGAGCTGCTGCGGGCGGCCGCTTCCGGTCCGGCCGAGCTCGACGCGATGGTGGAGCGGCGCGCGGCCGGACTCCCGCTGGAACACGTCGTGGGCTGGGCGGAGTTCGCCGGGCTGCGGATCGAGGTCGACGGCGGGGTGTTCGTGCCCCGGCGGCGCACCGAGTTCCTGGTCGGCCGGGCGGTCGCGCTGGCCCGCCCGGGCGCCGTCTGCGTCGACCTGTGCTGCGGCTCGGGCGCGGCGGGCGCGGTGCTGCTCGCCTCGGTCCCGGACGTCGAGGTGCACGCCTCCGACATCGAGCCGGCCGCGGTGCGCTGCGCCCGGCGCAACATCGAGCCGCGCGGCGGCCGGGTGTACGAGGGCGACCTGTTCGAGCCGCTGCCGGACGCGCTGCGCGGCCGGGTCGAGGTGCTGGTCGCAAACGTGCCGTACGTGCCGAGCGAGGACGTGGCCCTGCTGCCGCCCGAGGCCCGCGAGCACGAGCCCCTGGTGGCCCTGGACGGCGGCTCGGACGGCCTCGACGTGCTGCGCCGGGTCGCGGCCGAGGCCGCGCGGTGGCTGGCCCCGGGCGGCCGGCTCCTGGTGGAGACCAGCGAGCGCCAGGCCGGCCCGGCCGTGGCGGCGGTCACCGCGCACGGCCTCAAGGCCGAGATCCTGGAGGACGAGGAGCTGTGCGCCACCGTGCTGGTGGCGACCCGTCCGTAACGGGCTCCCGTCAGGCGGTACGGGCCGTCAGACGGCAGCGGGCCGGGCCGAGGGCCTGCAGGGTGATCGCCGAGGCGAGCGGCACATGGGTGTCGATCGCCTCCAGCTCGTAGGCCTGGAGGATCATCGCCAGGGCGATCACCGACTCCAGCATCGAGAAGTGCTGCCCGATGCAGGCGCGCGGCCCGCCGCCGAACGGGAAGTACGCGTAGCGCGGGCGCCCGGCCTCGCGTTCGGGCAGGAAGCGGTCCGGGTCGAAGCGCTCCGGGTCGTCCCAGTAGCGCGGGTGGCGGTGGGTCACCCACGGGGAGACGATCACGTCCGCGCCGGCCGGGATCAGGTGCCCGCCGATCTCGACGGCCTCGACGGCCCGGCGCCCGATGGCCGGGGCCGCCGGGAACAGCCGCATGGCCTCCTTGAGGACCCGGGTGAGGTACGGCAGCTCGTCGAGGTCGGCGGCGCCGGGCGTGCGGCCCGCCAGGACCCGGTCCAGCTCCTCGTGGGCCAGCCGCTGCTGCTCGGGGTGGCGGGCGAGGAGGTGGAGGGCGAAGCCGAGCGAGGTGGCGGTCGTCTCGTGCCCCGCGAGCAGGAACACCAGGACCTGCTCGCGCAGTTCGGCGGGGTCGAAGCCGCCGTGCTCGTCGCCCGCGGCCACCAGGAGGGTCAGCAGGTCCCGCCCCTGGGCGGCGTCCGGGCCGGCCGCCCGCCGCTCGGCGATGATCCGGTCGCACACGGCGTACAGCTCCTCGTGCGCGACGGCCGCCCGCCGGTTGTCGGGCAGGGGCCAGGAGCGCGGGGGCTTGCGCGGCGAGTAGCCGCGCCGGGAGACGTAGTCGCCGAGCACCGGGAAGCAGCGCTCGACGATGCCGACGGCGGCGTCGACGTCGGTGCCGAAGAGGATGCGGGCGACGGCGCGCAGCGCGAGTCCGGTCATCTCGTGGACGACGTCGACGGTGCCGTCGCCCGCGGCGCGCCAGCCGTCGGTGAGCCGGGTGACCTCGTCGGCGACGGCGGAGGCGTAGGTGTCCACGCTGCGGCGGGTGAACAGCGGCTGGACGAGCCGCCGCTGGCGCAGGTAGTCGCCGTCCTGGCTGGTGAGCAGGCCGTTGCCGAAGGACTCGCGGATCTCCTGGTAGAAGGCGTTGTCCTTGCGGAAGTTGGCGGCCTCTCCGGCGAGCACCTGCTGGGCGCCCTCGGCGGAGAACACGCAGTGGACGGTGGCCCGGAACCCGGGCGGTCCGGCGGAGATCCGGACGACGTCACCGTGGTCGCGCCGGGCCTTGAGGAAGGTGCCGAGCGAGTCGTTCTTCAGGTCGAGCAGCGAGCCGAGCAGCGGGAGTCCGGTGAGCTCGGGTATCGCCGGAGCGTTCGTCGTCGCCATCGTGCTGTTCCCCCTTGTGAGCGTCGGTGGCGCGGTCGATTCTGCCGCACGTGATGACCGGCCGGTAGGCGGCGCGTCGGGCCGCCGTGGGCCGTTGCCGGCCGGCGTCGCCGGGCCGTTGTCAGTGGTGTCTGGGAGGCTGTGCCGCATGGACGGAAACGCGGACGGAAGCGCGGACAGGCCCGAGATGATCCTGCAGCTCACGATCGACTGCGCCGAGCCGCAGCGCCTCGTGCCCTTCTGGGCGGAGGCCCTGCGGTACGTGCCGGAGCCGCCGCCGGAGGGCCATGCGGACTGGCAGTCGTACTGGCGGGCGATCGGCGTGCCCGAGGAGGAGCTGGGCGACGAGGCCGGGCTGCTTCCCGAGTCGATCGTGGACCCGAAGGGCACCGGCCCCCGGGTCTGGTTCCAGCAGGTGCCCGAGCCGAAGACCGGCAAGAACCGGCTGCACCTGGACCTGAAGGTCGGCGGCGGCAGGGCGGTGCCGCTCGCCGAGCGCCGGTCCCGGGTGGACGGCGAGGTGGCCCGGCTGACGGCGCTCGGCGCGTCCGTGCTGTACACGATGGACGAGCCGGACGGGATGGACTACTACGCGGTGGTGCTCCAGGACCCGGAGGGCAACGAGTTCTGCGTGGTGTGAGCCCGTCCGCCCGGCGGTCACGGCGTGCCCGCCGGGCGGCGGAGCATCGCGAGCCGGCTGGCGGTGCGGTCCAGGTCGCGCATGAGGTGCGTGCCGCCGGTGAGGTCCGCGAGCGGGTCGGCGCCGACGAGGACGAGCCGGACGTCGCGGTCGCAGCACACGTCGACCAGGTTGGCGAAGCGCCGGCGCGTGTCGGGCGTGCAGTCCGTGAGCGGCGGCACGCCGTCGAGCACCAGGGTGTCGAAGTGCTCGGCGAGGGCCAGGTAGTCGGGGACGGCGGTGGTGCCCTCGCACAGCACGTCGAAGCCGAGCCAGACGAGTCCGGCGCGGATCGCCCTGGCGGGCAGCGTGCGGCGGTGGACGGGGACGGGCGCGGCCTCGGCCGGGCGGGGGGCCGGGATTCCCAGGTCGAGCAGGGCGTCGTCCTCGTGGGTGAGGCAGGCGCCTTCGGCGAACCGGCGGGAGCCGTCGGCCCGTACCGCCTGCTGCTGCCGGTAGTCGGTGGGGCCTGACACGTCCAGGACGTCCATGCGGGCCTCGATCAGTTCGATCGTGGGCGCGAAGAGGTGGTGGTGCACCGGGTCGGGCAGGAGCCCGGCGGGCGGGTAGTTGGACGTGGTGACCAGCGTGACGCCCCGGTCGACGAGGGTGCGCAGCAGGCGGGCGACGAGCATCGCGTCGCCGGCGTCGTGCACGTGGAACTCGTCGAAGAACAGGACGCGGCAGTCGCCGAGCAGCGTGTCGAGGGAGCGTTCGACGGCGTTGTGCGGGCCGTCGGGCCGGTCCGACGACAGGGCGTCGCGGGAGACGCCGTCGTGGAGTTCGCGGAAGAAGTCGTGGAAGTGCAGCCGCCGTTTGCGGGAGCTCACCAGACCGTCGAAGAAGGTGTCGACGAGCCAGCTCTTGCCGCGCCCGACCGGACCCCAGAGGTAGAGGCCGCGCGCCGGCCGGTCGGGCCGGACGAGGCCGAAGGCCCGGGCCGGGCGGTGGAACAGGCCGTGGGGTTCGGCGAGTTCGCCGGCGAGCAGGGACAGTCGCTCGGCGGCGCGTTCCTGCGCCTCGCTGAGCGTGAAGCCGCAGTCTTCCGCCGAGCGCCGGAAGTGCGCGCGCATCTCCTGGCACGGGTCGCGCGGCTCGTGGTGGTGCCTCAGCACGGCTCGACCACCTCCACGGTGCCCCGGCCGCCGTCGACGCGGATGCGCTGGCCGGTCCTGATCCGGGTGGTCGCGTCGCCGCAGCCGACGACGGCGGGGATGCCGAGTTCACGGGCCACGATGGAGGAGTGGGACAGGTTGGCGCCGACGTCGGTGACGATCGCCGCGATCCGGGTGAACAGCGGTGTCCAGCCGATGTTGGTCACGGTCGTGACCAGGATCTCGCCGGGCCGCAGGGCCTCGCCCTCCTCGACGGTGGCCACGACGCGGGCCGGGCCCTCGACCACTCCGCCGGAGGCGGGCGAGCCGGTGACGGTGTCCGAGGGCGGTACGCGGTCGTGGGCGTCGAAGAGGTCGGCGCGGCGGTGCGGGTCGGCCGCCCAGCGCTGCGGGTCGAACTCGCCGCGGATCAGTGTCGGGTAGACGGGCAGCGAGCCGTACAGCTCGTGGGCCGCCCGGCGGGCGGGCACAGCCGTGAGCGGTGTCCCGTCGCCGCCGAGCAGCTGGAGGATCTCCTCCTCCGTGAGGAAGAACAGCGCGTCGCCGTGGCCGGTGAGCTCACCGGCGACGCGGACGAAGTCCCGCAGCAGCCAGAAGACCCGTGCGACCTCGGTGCGGGCGGCCTCGCGCAGCCGGGCGGAGGAGGCCCAGCGGTCGACGGCTCGGCGCATGGCGGCGACCCTCCGGGGATGGCGTTCGCCGAAGCGCCGCCACGCGGCCGTACGTGCCTCCTGCTGCCGGTCGAGCCGGACGCCGGCGGTCTCCTCGACGTCGCCGAGCGCGGCCAGGCGGCGGTCGATCCAGCCGGGTTCCTCGGCGGGGCGGGGGCGTGACACCTCGAACTCGTGGGGGCCGCGGTGGCCGTAGGCGCGGGTGTAGGCGGCCCGGTCCGTCTCGCCGCGGGCCAGCCGTTCCAGTCCGAGCAGCGGACCCATGCTGGCGAGCCGTCCCTCGTCGCCGAGGCCGGTGGTCATCAGGTCGGCGTCCGCCTCGCCGACGAGTCCGCGCAGGGTGGCACGGGCCTTGACGAGGGTGTCGCCGTCCCGGCGGGTGGCGGCCTGGAGCATGTGGCAGCAGAGCCGGAAGTACGGGGAGATCTCGTCGTCCCACAGCCGGGCGAGTTCGGCGGAGCTGCCGGCCGCGGCGACCCGCCCCCGGAGGTCCTCGCAGCGGCGGGGCGCCTCCTCGAGGAATCCGGGCAGCCGTCCGGCGTGGGCGCGGATCCTGCGGACGACGCCGATGGCCTCTCCCAGGGTGTCCCGCCACACCCGCAGTCTCCGGGCGGGCAGCAGCGGGATCTCGACGCCCTCGGGCAGCCGGCCGAAGACCATCTCGTTGGCCTGCGCGAACTTGGCGCCCTGCCCGAAGGCGGCGGCGAGGGTGGCGGTGACGGAGAGGTTCATGTAGAAGCGGCCGCCGATGTTGCCGTAGAGCGGGCGGCCTTCGAGGGTGGCGCCGACCATCACGTCGCCCATGAAGCGGCGGACGAAGGACCAGGTGGCGGGCGTCATCACGTCGGGGACGGCTTCGCCGAGGTTGGCGCTGGTCCACAGCGCGTCGACGCCGGTGCTGTCGTTCCAGACCTCGGGCGCGGGCGGGGCGGCGGCGGTGACCGGGCGGGCCTGGAGGATGTGCAGCCTTCCGCCCTCGCGGGCCCATTCGATGTCGCGGGGCTCGCCGTACAACTTCTCGATCCGCAGTCCGAGCAGGGCGAGGTCGACCGTCTCGGCGTCGGTCAGGACGGGCGCGTCCCGGCGGTCGGCGGGTACGGGTTCCTCCCGGGTGCCTTCGGGGACGGGGACGGTCATGACGTCCTTGGTGGCGACGTGCCGCTCGACGACGGCGAACGTCGTGCGGTCGACGACGGTCGTGTCGGGTGTCACCAGGCCGCCGACGACGGCCTCGCCGAGGCCCCAGGCGGCGTTGACGACCAGCCGGTCGGTGCGGCCGGAGAGCGGGTCGACCGTGAACATGACGCCGGCGGCGTCCGCGGCCACGAGTTCCTGCACCACGACGGCGAGCGCCACGTCCTCGTGGGCGATCCCGGCGCGCTCGCGGTAGGCGATGGCGCGGTCGGTCCACAGCGAGGCCCAGCAGTCGCGTACAGCGGCGAGCAGGGCGGTCTCGCCGCGGATGTTGAGGTAGGTGTCCTGCTGGCCGGCGAAGGAGAGGTCCGGCAGGTCCTCGGCGGTGGCGGAGGAGCGCACGGCGACCGTGGCGCCGGGTGTGCCGAGGGCTCCGTACGCCCCGAGGATCGCCTCCCGGAGGGCGGCGGGCGGTTCGGCCTCGGCGAAGTACGCGCGGACGCGGGGCCCCGGCTCCTCCTCGGAGAGGGCCTCGCGGATGCGCCGGTCGAGCCCGGCGCCGGTCACGAAGGCGCGGTAGGCCTCGGTCGTCACGTGGAAGCCGCCGGGAACCGGCAGTCCGGCCCTGGCGAGTTCCGCGAGCGCCGCTCCCTTGCCGCCGGCGGTCTCCAGCGTCGCCGCGGGATCCTCCAGGGCCAGCACGGCGGCCGCCCGTTCCCCGCGGTCCCCGGTGACGTCACGGACGACGTCCATGCTCTCCCCCTGCATCCGGATGTCGATCTTGTTCGGGCTCTGGGGAATCTACGGCCGCGCGGGCGGCGCGTCTGTGCACAGCGTGCGGGGATCCTCGACGATCCGTGCTCACGGCCGGTGCGCCACGGCCTCCCGCTGCTCGGTGGGCGTGATCCCGTAGGCCTGGCGGAAGGCCCTGCTGAACACGGTGGCGCTGGAGAAGCCCCAGCGGGCGGCGATGGCCTGGACGGGCTGTCCGAGGAGTTCGGGGCGGGTCAGCTCCTCGCGGGCGCGGGCGAGGCGGCCCTGGCGGATGCGGGCGGCGACGCTCTCCGGCTGGTCGCGGAAGAGGCCGTAGAGAGCCCGCAGGGACATGTTGTGGTGCTCGGCGACCGCTCTCGGGGTGAGGTCGGGGTCGCCGAGGTTGTGGTCGATGAACCGGGTGACCCGGTGCAGCATCTCCTGGGCGCGGGCCTCGGCGGGCGCCGCTTCGGGGGTGCCGAGCTGCCGCGCGAGGCAGGTGGTCGCCAGGTCCACGACGACGGACCCCATGGCCGCCCGGTCCGCGGGCGTGCACTCGGGGCCGTGGGCGAGCAGGCTGCGGAGGTGGCCGGCCAGGATCGCCGCCGGTCCGCGGTCGGCGGGTATGCCCCGCGCGAGGAGCCGGTCGAGCCGTTCGGGCCGGATCGCCAGGGCGGAGTGCGGGATCTGGAGCATGATCGCGTGGACGGGTCCGTCGGCGCTGTCGGTGACGTTCTCGTTGGGCCGCGAGGTGTCGAACAGCACCAGGCCGTTCTCGAAGGAGGACTCGTTGCCCCGCTGGGACGTCCGGTAGCGGCCGCGCGTGACCAGGATCAGCTGGTACTGCTCCGGGTCGCCCTGCCGTACGTGGGCCGCGGTGCGCCGGGCGCGTACGGGCGAGAAGGCGAAGGACGACAGCCGCACCGCCCCCAGCTCGACGTCCTGGATGGCGGCGTGGAAGTCCGCCGTGTGCGCGGAGCTGACGCTCACCGGCAGCAGGTCGTTGGTCACCGTCTCGCAGAACCAGTCGAACCGGTCCTGTCTCGGCACGGCCTCCGCCGTCGCCGGCCCGTCCGTCGTCCCCATGCGCTCCCCCCGGCTGTCACGTGGCATCGATTATCGGCCACGACCGGGGGAAGCCGCAGGTGACACGGCTGCACGGGGAGCGGGCCGTACGGGGAGCGGACGGGGCTACCGGATCGGCATGCCGGAGAGGGTGCGGGCGATCACCAGGCGCTGGATCTCGCTGGTGCCCTCGAAGATCGTGTAGATCGCCGCGTCGCGGTGCATCCGCTCCACCGGGTACTCGCGGGTGTAGCCGTTGCCGCCGAGGATCTGGATGGCCTGGGCGGTGACCTTCTTGGCGACCTCGCTCGCGTACAGCTTGGACATCGAGCCCTCGGCGGAGGTGAAGGGCTTGCCGGCGGTCGCCATCCAGGAGGCGCGCCAGACCAGCAGCCGGGCCGCGTCGATCTGGGTGCGCATGTCGGCGAGCTGGAAGGCGACGCCCTGGTTGTCGATGATCGGGCGGCCGAACTGCTCGCGGGTCTTCGCGTAGTCGAGGGCGACCTCGTACGCGGCGCGGGCGGTGCCGACGGCCATGGCGCCGACGGCGGGGCGGGAGGCCTCGAAGGTGGCCATGGCGGCGTTCTTCACCCGCTCGCCGCCGTTCTTCGCGCGCTCGCGGGCGCGGGCCAGGCGCTCGTCGAGCTTCTCCTTGCCGCCGAGGAGGCAGTGGCCGGGGACGCGGACGTTCTCCAGGACGACCTCGGCGGTGTGCGAGGCCCGGATGCCGTGCTTCTGGAACTTCTGGCCCTGGGAGAGGCCGGGCGTGTTCGGCGGCACGATGAAGGAGGCGTGGCCCTTGGAGCCGAGCTCGGGGTCGACGACGGCGACGACGACGTGGACGTTGGCGATGCCGCCGTTGGTCGCCCAGGTCTTGGTGCCGTTGATCACCCACTCGTCCTTGGCCTCGTCGTAGACGGCGCGGGTGCGCATCGAGGCCACGTCGGATCCGGCGTCGGGCTCGGAGGAGCAGAAGGCGGCGACCTTGACGTCGTCGGCGTCGCCGTACATCTGCGGGACCCAGGTGCCGATCTGCTCCTCGGTACCGTTGGCGAGGACGCCGACGGCGGCGAGACCGGTGCCCACGATCGAGAGGGCGATGCCGGCGTCGCCCCAGAAGAGCTCCTCCATGGTCATCGGGATGCCGAGACCCGTCGGGTCGAAGAACTGCTGGGCGTAGAAGTCGAGGGAGTAGATTCCGAGCTTGGCGGCTTCCTGGATGATCGGCCAGGGGGTCTCCTCACGCTCGTCCCACTCGGCGGCCGCGGGGCGCATCACGTCGGCGGCGAAGCCGTGGAGCCAGTCGCGCACCTGCTTCTGGTCGTCGTTGAGTTCGAGCGTGAACTCGGCCATGGTTCCCTCCGGCGGTGTGTTACTTGCGGTAACAGCAGTCTGTTACCGGTGGGTAGGGGCTGTCAACCAGCAGCGGAACGCTTCCTGGCGCTCGACCGGCGGACGACGGCCGGACGGCACCGGGTGCCGTCCGGGTGTTACGTTGCGACAGCCTCAGGAATTTCGTACGGGCGGGGAGACACGCTTATGGACACCACACACCGGGCCACCACCGACCAGCAGAAGCCGGCCGACCAGCGGCGCCGCGAACTGCTGGAGGCGGCGGACCGCGTGGTGCTCCGCGACGGCCCCAAGGCCTCCATGAACGCGATCGCCGCCGAGGCGGGGATTACCAAGCCGATCCTCTACCGCCACTTCGGCGACAAGGGCGGCCTCTACCGGGCGCTCGCCACCCGCCACACCGACGCCCTGCTCTCGGCACTGCGGGCCGCGCTCGACGCGCCCGCGGACCGGCGCCGGCGGGTCGAGTCCACCCTCGACACGTATCTGGCCTCCATCGAGGCGATGCCGCAGGTGTACCGCTTCCTGATGCATCCCGCCGAGGAGTCCCACCAGTCCGAGCAGGGCTTCGACGTCGGCCGGCACTCCGCGCCGCTGCTGCGCCGCATGGGCGAGGAGCTTGGCCAGGTCATCGCCGAGCGCATCGACCTCGGCCCGGGCGGCGAGGCCCAGGCCCGCATCTGGGGCCACGGCATCGTCGGCATGATGCACGCGGCGGGCGACTGGTGGCTGGGCGAACGCCCCTGCTCACGACAGGAGTTGGTGCGCGCCCTCGCGGACGTCCTGTGGGGCCGCCTGGCCCAGGCCCAGGACCGCCCGGACGGCCCGGGCTTCTGACGGGACTTCCGGGGAGGGTGCCGGTTCAGACCGGGGCTCTGCCCGGGGTCTGCCCGGGTCTGCCCGGCGTCCGGCCGGATCCCGCCGGGATCCGGCCGGGATTTCCGCTCGCGGTTCCGGGGCTCGGAGCTCGGCGGTTCCGGGCGCTCGGAGCTCGGCTGGGCAGGCGCCCGGCAGCCCCTGGTCCCGCCGGTTCCGGCGCTCGGAGAACACGCGCCCGGCAGCCCCGGGGTCCCGGGGCCGGGCCCCCGGGTCAGCCCTCCAGTACCGCCGCGCCGCTCCCCCATCGCTCCTTGCGGATCGCCCGCAGCAGGCGCCGCCGGCCCCACCCCGTGACGTGGTCCGCGTACACCCGGCCCTCCAGGTGGTCGCACTCGTGCTGGAGGCAGCGGGCGAAGAAGCCCGTGCCCTCGATGCGGACCGGGCTGCCGTCGAGGCGGACGCCCTCGACCACCGCGCGGTCGAAGCGCGGGGTCGGCGCCTCGAGGCCCGGCAGGGACAGACAGCCCTCCGGGCCGCGGATCACGTCGCCGTCCGCCTCGACGAGGCGTGGGTTCACCACGTGGCCCAGGTGCCGGACGTCCTCGTCGTCCGGGCAGTCGTAGACGAAGACCCGCAGCCCCGTGCCCACCTGGTTCGCGGCGAGGCCGACGCCATTGGCCGCGTACATCGTCGCGAACATGTCCTCGACGAGCCGGGCGAGCCCGGGGCCGAAGTCGGTGACGGTCTCGCAGGGGGTGTGCAGCACGGGGTCGCCGAGCAGGGTCATCGCTCGGACGTGGCCGGAACTGCCGGGGATCGGGCGGTTTCGCATGGGCGCAAGGGTACGTTCAGGGGTCAGGACGCCCCGGTGGTGGTGCCGCGGTTCGGGCTGCTGGCCGGATCTCGATAGGCTGAGCCCGGACCGACGCAAGGAGGAACAAGGACGATGTCAGGCAGCAACTCGGAGCCGCTGTCCGCGCGCGCCAAGCTGGCCGTGACGGCGGGCAAGGCCGCCGCAGCCGTGTCGAGGGCGGCGGGGCGCGGCAGCGGATCGGTGATCGGCGGCCGGGTGGCGCTCAAGCTCGACCCCGATCTGCTGGGCGCGCTCGCGCAGCACCTGGACGTCGTGCTCGTGTCGGCGACCAACGGCAAGACCACCACGACCCGGCTGATCGCCGAGGCCCTGCGGGCCAGCGGTCCGGTCGTGTCCAACGCGCTCGGCGCCAACATGCCGGCCGGCATCACCTCCGCCCTCGCCGGCGGCTCGGACGCGAAGTACGGCGTGATCGAGGTCGACGAGAAGTACCTGGCCGGCGTCGCCCGGGACACCACTCCCAAGGCGATCGCCCTGCTCAACCTCTCCCGTGACCAGCTCGACCGCGCGGCCGAGACGCGGATGCTGGCCGAGAAGTGGCGCGAGGGCCTCAACGGCAGCAAGGCCGTCGTCATCGCCAACGCCGACGACCCGCTGATCGTCTGGGCCGCCTCCTCCTCCCCCAACGTGGTGTGGGTCGCCGTGGGCCAGGAGTGGAAGGACGACGCCTGGTCCTGCCCCGCCTGCGGCGGCGTGCTGCAGCGCCCGGGCGACGACTGGTTCTGCGGCGAGTGCGGCTTCCGCCGCCCCGCGCCGAGCTGGGCGCTCAACGGCGACCACGTGCTCGACCCGCACGGCTCGGCCTGGCCGATCCACCTCCAGCTGCCCGGCCGCGCCAACAAGGCGAACGCCGCCACCTCCGCCGCGGTCGCCGCGGTCTTCGGGGTGCCGCCGCAGGTCGCCCTGGAGCGCATGTACCAGGTGCAGGCCGTCGCCGGCCGCTACGACGTGGTGACCTTCCAGGGCCGGGAGCTGCGGCTGCTGCTCGCGAAGAACCCGGCGGGGTGGCTCGAAACGTTTTCCCTCATCGACCAGCCGCCGACGCCGGTGATCCTCTCCGTCAACGCCCGCGGCGCCGACGGCACCGACACCTCCTGGCTGTGGGACGTGGACTACGGCCGGCTCGCCGGCCACCCGATCATGGTGATCGGCGACCGCAAGCTGGACCTCGCGGTCCGGCTCGAGGTCGCGGGTGTGGACTTCCGGGTGTGCGAGACGCTCGACGAGGCCGTCACGGTGGCCCCGCCCGGGCAGATCGAGCTGATCGCGAACTACACCGCCTTCCAGGACGTCCGCCGCCGCGTGGGCAACTGACCCCGACACGACTCGCAGAAGGACGTGCAGCATGAGTGACAGCAGCCTGCGTGTGGTCTGGGTCTACCCGGACCTGCTCAGCACCTACGGCGACCAGGGCAACGTCCTCGTCGTCGAGCGCCGCGCCCAGCAGCGCGGTCTCAGCGTCGAGCGCCTCGACGTGCGCAGCGACCAGCCGGTCCCGACCTCCGGCGACATCTACCTGATCGGCGGCGGCGAGGACCGGCCGCAGCGGCTCGCGGCCGAGCGGCTGCTCCGCGACGGCGGTCTGAGCCGGGCCGCGTCCAACGGCGCGATCATCTTCTCGGTGTGCGCCGGCTACCAGATCCTGGGCCACGAGTTCGTCAACGACGTCGGCGAGCGCCAGGCCGGCCTCGGCCTGCTCGACGTGACCACGGTCCGCGGCGAGGGCGCCCGCTGCGTCGGCGACGTGCTCGCGGACATCGACCCGCAGCTGGGCCTGCCCCAGCTCACCGGGTTCGAGAACCACCAGGGCGTCACCCATCTCGGGCCGACCGCCCGGGCGTTCGCGCGGACCGTGTTCGGCAACGGCAACGGCACGGGCGACGGCACCGAGGGCGCGTACAACGACACCGTCTTCGGCACGTACATGCACGGCCCGGTGATGGCGCGGAACCCGCAGATCGCGGACCTGCTCCTGAAGCTGGCCCTCGACGTCAACGCGCTGCCGCCGACGGACGACCGCTGGTACGAGGCGCTGCGCGCCGAGCGCATCGCGGCGGCCACGCAGCCCGCCTGACGGCCCGACAGACTGCACGTCTGAGCGCGGCTACGCACATTGGATTCGTAAGTAAATACGGTGTCCAATCTGCGGACATTCGGTTCGGCCCCGCCACTCGGCACCGATAGGGTGGCGGGGATCCAGCCGGACGACGTGGTCCGGGAGTCGGCCCACGTTGCAAAGGTTTTTGGGCTATGCGCATTGGTGTGCTCACCTCCGGCGGAGACTGTCCCGGTCTGAACGCCGTCATCCGGTCCGTCGTGCACCGCGCCGTCGTCGACCACGGTGACGAGGTCATCGGCTTCCACGACGGCTGGAAGGGCCTCCTGGAGGCGGACTACCGGAAGCTGGACCTCGACGCGGTGGGCGGCATCCTCGCCCGCGGCGGCACCATCCTCGGCTCCTCCCGCGTCCAGCCCGCGCACCTCGTCGACGGCGTCGAGCGCGCCAAGGGCCACGTCGCCGACCTCGGCATCGACGCCATCATCCCGATCGGCGGCGAGGGCACGCTGAAGGCGGCGAACCTGCTCTCCGAGGCGGGGCTGCCGATCGTCGGCGTCCCGAAGACCATCGACAACGACATCGCCTCCACCGACGTCACCTTCGGCTTCGACACGGCCGTGACCGTGGCGACCGAGGCCCTCGACCGGCTGAAGACCACCGCCGAGTCCCACCAGCGCGTGCTGATCGTCGAGGTCATGGGCCGGCACACCGGCTGGATCGCGCTGCACTCCGGCATGGCGGCCGGCGCGCACGCCATCGTGGTGCCCGAGCGGCCCTTCGACATCGACGAGCTGACCGCCCGGGTCGGCGCCCGCTTCGAGGACGGCAAGCGCTTCGCGATCGTCGTGGTCGCCGAGGGCGCGAAGCCCCGCGAGGGCGGCTCGATGGACTTCAAGACCGCCGGCACCGACATCTACGGGCACGAGCGGTTCACCGGCGTGGCCAACCAGCTGTCCGTCGAGCTGGAGCGGCGCCTCGGCAAGGAGGCCCGCCCGGTGATCCTCGGCCACGTCCAGCGCGGCGGCACCCCGACCGCGTACGACCGGGTCCTCGCGACCCGCTTCGGCTGGCACGCGGTGGAGGCGGTGCACCGCGGCGAGTTCGGCATGCTGACGGCCCTGCGCGGCACCGACATCGAACTGGTCCCGCTGGCACGGGCGGTGGAGACCCTGAAGACGGTCCCGGCGGAGCGCTACGCCGAGGCGGAGAACGTGCTCTGACGAGCCTCCCGCGGGCTCGCCCCGCCACGAACCGCCCCCGGTCGCGATCGCGATCGGGGGCGGTTCTAGTCTGGTGCGGACAACAAGCGCGAATCGGGCTCCAGGAGTAACAGATGGATCACAGCGGGCACGGCATGACGATGGATCTGCCGCCGTTCACGCTGGGGCGGGCCCTGGAGTTCTCCCCCGACCTGTTCTTCCTCTTCGGCTGTCTCGCCGCGCTCGGCCTGTACGGCTGGGGCGTGACGCGGCTGCGCAGGCGCGGGGACGCCTGGCCGGTGAGCCGGACGGTGCTCTTCACCGTGGGCGTGCTGAGCATCGCGCTCGTGATGTGCACCGGGCTCAACGACTACGGCATGGTCATGTTCAGCGTGCACATGGTGCAGCACATGGTGATCTCCATGCTGTCGCCGATCCTGCTGCTGCTCGGTGCGCCGGTGACGCTGGCGCTGCGGGCGCTCCCGGTGGCCGGGCGCGGTTCGCTCGGCCCGCGCGAGCTGCTCCTCAAGCTGCTGCACAGCCGGTACATGCGGGTGGTCACGCACCCGGCGTTCACCATCTCGATGTTCATCGCGAGCCTCTACGGGCTCTACTTCACCCCGCTGTTCGACTTCCTGATGGAGTCGAAGACGGGCCACGTCGCGATGATGGTGCACTTCCTCATGGTGGGCCTGGTCTTCTTCTGGCCGATCATGGGCGTCGACCCGGGCCCGCACCGGCCGGGATACGTGATGCGGATGCTGGAGCTGTTCGCGGGCATGCCGTTCCACGCCTTCTTCGGCATCGCGATGATGATGGCGACCGAGCCGCTGGTGAAGGTGTACGAGAACCCGCCGGCCTCGCTCGGCATCGACGCGCTCTCGGACCAGAACGCGGCGGGCGGCATCGCCTGGGCGTTCAGCGAGATCCCGTCCGTGCTCGTGCTGATCGCGCTGGTCTACCAGTGGTACCACTCCGAGCAGCGGCAGGCGGTCCGCAAGGACCGGGCCGCGGACCGGGACGGCGACAAGGAGCTGGAGGCGTACAACGCGTACCTGGCCTCCCTCCAGGCGCGCGGCCGGTAGGACGGGCGCCTCTCTCCAGGCGCGCGGCCGGTAGGACGGGAGCTCACGCTCCGTACCGGCGCACGACCGGGGCGTCGCAGGTCTGGCGCGCGCCCCTCCTCCGGGGTCACGATGGGGCGGGGAGGAGGGCGGAGCGATGATGTCCGGTCCCACGAAGACGATGGGTGCGATCACCTTCGCGTCCCTGGTGCTGATCACCACGTACACGGTGGCGCTCGGCAGCAGCGGCTGGCTCTGGTTCGGCTGGGTGGTGCTCGGCGTGGCCACCATCGGCATGGCCGCCGCCGACGCTGGCGAGCCGCACCTCCGGCCGCCCAGGCCCCGGCGCCACCGGCCCCGGCCACAGCCCTAGGTCTCTCAGGTCCCGGTGAGCAGCACCCACACCTGGCCGGGCGCGAAGTTCAGCGGCGCGCCCGCCGGGGTGGTGAAGACGGTGCCGGAGTCCGCGTCGGGGCGGTTCCAGCGGGCCTCGTGGACCTTGCCGTCGCGCAGCACCTGCGCGCTGCCGGAGCCGGTGGTGACGGTGTACGGGGAGACGGCGCCCAGGAAGTCGTGGAAGCGGGAGGCCTTCAGGGTGACGTGCTGCACCACGACGGTGGCCGGTTTCAGCGGCCCGTCGGAGCGGCCGTCCATGGTGACCCGCCAGGCGTGCTCGGCGGGCGCCCAGGTGAAGGTGTAGCGGGTGGCGGGGAAGCGGACCGTACGGCTGTTGACGGGAGTGCCGTCCGCCGGGGCCGGGCCGAAGCGGAAGCCGATGTCCTTGGCGTGGGTGGCGTCGGGCGCGGCGGCGAGCGCGCGGGCGGGCCGCAGGTACAGGTTGTGCGGGGCGGCGCGGCCCGGATCGCGCCGGAAGGCGCCGGGGTCGCCGGCTTCGGTGACCAGGTGCAGCGGGGCGGCCTCCAGCAGTGGCGTGAGGGCGCTCTGGGCGCCGGAGTAGGCGAGGACCGGGCGGCCGAACTGCCGCAGCAGGGCGAGGTCGGACTCGCGGGCGCTGCGCACCGGGCCCACCCGGTCGGGGACCTTCGACGCGTAGACCGCCATGAGGCGGGTCTGGCCGGACTCGACCTGCTCGACGTAGACGAGGTCGGCGTCGGTGAGCCCGGTGTGCGGCCGGGCCGGCGGCACGTTGTCGATCTTGACGGCGAGCACCGGCCCGGAGCGGGCCGGCAGGCCGGTGAGCGGGGAGACACCGCCGGGGGGCGAGGTGGCGGGCGCGGGCGTCGGCGTCGGGGTCGGCGTGGGCTCCGACGGGCCCGAGCCGGAGCAGCCGTACAGACCGGCGGCCGTCACGGCGCACACCAGTGCGGCGGTGGCGGCTGCGCCGGGACGCCTGTGCCCGCGCGCGCCTGTCATCGGTCCCGCTCCTCCCCACCAGTGGACCACGGGCCCGGCCTTGGTTACAAAGGGCTTGCACGGGGCTTGTCGGGCGAGGGACGGGGGTTGCCGGTGTTCTACTACGTGCTCAAGTACGTGCTGCTCGGGCCGCTGCTGAAGGTGCTGTTCCGGCCGCGGGTGGAGGGTCTGGAGCACGTCCCGGAGGAGGGTGCGGCGATCGTCGCCGGCAACCACCTGTCGTTCTCCGACCACTTCCTGATGCCGGTGGTGCTGAGCCGGCGGATCACCTTCCTGGCGAAGCAGGAGTACTTCACCGGCCCGGGTCTGAAGGGCCGGCTGACGGCGGCGTTCTTCCGCAGCGCGGGCCAGATCCCGGTGGACCGCTCGGGCAAGGAGGCGGGGCAGGCGGCGATCCGCGAGGGGCTCGGGGTGCTCGCCAAGGACGAGCTGCTCGGCATCTACCCGGAGGGCACGCGGTCGCACGACGGCCGGCTGTACAAGGGCAAGGTGGGGGTGGCGGTGATGGCGCTCACGGCCGGGGTGAAGGTGGTGCCGTGCGCGATGCTGGGCACCTTCGAGATCCAGCCGCCGGGCCGGGTGCTGCCGCGGATCCGCCGGGTCACCATCCGCTTCGGCGAGCCGCTGGACTTCTCGCGGTACGCGGGGATGGAGGGCGAGAAGGCCGCGGTCCGCGCGGTCACGGACGAGATCATGTACGCGATCATGTCGCTGTCCGGGCAGGAGTACGTGGACGAGTACGCCGCGAAGGTGAAGGCGGCGGGAACCGCGCCGGGGCCTGAGAAGTTCCCGGAGGCGGAACGCTGACGGCGGATCCGCGCACGGCGAAAGGTCCTGGGCCGCCCGGCCCCCGGCCCGTAGCGTCCTGGCCATGACCAAGGGAAACGCGTTCGTGCTGGGAGCGACGGGACAGATCGGACGGGCGGCCGTGCGGGCGCTCGTCGCGGACGGCTGGGAGGTGACCGCCGCCTCGCGCCGGGGCGGCAGGGACGAGCGGTGGCCGGCGGAGGTCCGGTCGGTGGCGGTGGACCGTGACGAGGAAGGAGCGCTGTCGGCGGCGCTCGGCGCGGGCACGGACGTCCTGGTGGACGTCGTGGCCTACGACGCCGGGCACGGCCGGCAGCTGACGGGAATGGCGGACCGGATCGGTTCGGCGGTGGTGATCTCCAGCGGTGCGGTCTACGAGGACGACCAGGGGCGGAACTTCGACACGCAGGACGAGCCCGACGGCTTCCCGGAGTACCCGCTGCCGATCCCGGAGACCTGGCGGACGGTCGCGCCGGGCGACTCCTCGTACGGCACCCGGAAGGTGGCCCTGGAGCTGGAGCTGCTGAAGGCGGGCGAGAGGCTGCCGGCCACGGTGCTGCGGGCGGCGGCCGTGCACGGCCCGTACAGTCCGGGTCCGCGCGAACTGTGGTTCGTGAAGCGGGCGCTGGACGGGCGGCCGGTGCGAATCCTGGCGGAGGGCGGCCGGTCCGTCTTCCACCCGGTGCACGTGGACAACCTGGCCGAGCTGATCCGGCTGGCCGCGGCGAAGCCGGGGAGCCGCGTGCTCAACGGCGCCGACCCGGAGGCGCCGACGGTGGCGGAGATCGGCGCGGCGATCGACGCGGCGATGGGCGTGACCAGCGAGACGATCCTGTTCGAGGGGCCGCCGGGCGAGGACATGGTCGGGTGCACGCCGTGGACGACGCCGCATCCGGTGGTGGCGGACATGTCGGCGGCCGAGCGGGAGCTGGGCTACCGGGCGGTGGTGGGCTACGCGGAGTCGCTGCCCGGCACGATCGAGTTCCTGGCGTCGACGGTGGCGGAGCGGGACTGGCGGGAGGCCTTCCCGGGTCTGGTGAAGTACGGCGTGGACTTCTTCGACTACGCGGCCGAGGACGCCTGGCTGGCCGCGCGCGGCTGACCGGCCGTCCGGGAGGGCATCGGGCGCGGAGGGGCGGCCGCCGGAACCGGCGACCGCCCCTCCCCCGTGGTGCGGATGTTACGGCTTGGGCGTGGCGTGCGGCTCGCACGTCACGTCCTGGCTGTCCACCTCGCCGGTGAGCAGGTACGTCTCGACCCGCGGGTTGATGCAGGAGTTCGCGAGGTTGGTGACGCCGTGCGAGCCGGCGTTCTTCTCGGTGATCAGGCGCGAGCCCTTGAAGCGCTTGTGGAGCTCGACGGCGCCGGAGTACGGCGTCGCCGCGTCACGCTCGGCCTGGACGATGAGCACCGGCGGCAGGCCCTTGCCGGTCCTGACGTCGGTCGGCCGCTGACGCGGTGCGGACCAGGTGGCGCAGGGCAGGTTCATCCAGGCGTTGGACCAGGTCATGAAGGGGTACTGCTCGTGCAGCCGGGAGTTGTCCCGGTCCCACTTCTTCCAGCTGGTCGGCCACGGCGCGTCGGCGCACTCGACGGCGGTGTAGACGGCGTTGCCGTTCTCCGCGGCGATGTTGCCGGCGGTGTCGGTGAGGTCGGCGGCGGCCGAGTCGATCAGCGGCTGCGGGTCGCCCGCGGCGTAGGCGCTCCAGGCCTCGGCGACCGGGACCCACATGGAGTCGTAGTACGGGGCGTTCTGGAAGAAGGCGATGAGCTCGGCCGGGCCGACCTTGCCGCCGAGCGGCTCCTTCTTGGCGGCGGCGCGCAGGGTCGTCCACTGCTGCCGGACCTCGTCGTAGGTCTTGCCGAGGTGGAAGGCGTCGTCGTGCTGGGCGACCCAGGTCATCCAGTCCTTGAGGCGGCCCTCGAAGGCGATGTCCTGGTTGAGGTTGGCCCCGTACCAGATCTCCTTCTTCGACGGGTCGACCACGCTGTCGACGACCATGCGGCGCACGTGGGACGGGTACAGCGTGCCGTAGACGGCGCCGAGGTAGGTGCCGTAGGAGACGCCGACGAAGTTGAGCTTCTTCTCGCCGAGGGCGGCCCGGATGACGTCGAGGTCGCGGGCGGTGTTGCGGGTGGTCATGTACGGCAGCATGTCGCCGCTCTTCTCGGCGCAGCCCTTGGCGTACTCGGCGGCCAGCTTGCGCTGGGCGAGCTTGTCCGCCTCGCTGTCCGGGACCGGGTCGAGCTTGGGGCCCTTGACGAACTCGGTCGGGTCGACGCAGGAGATGGGCGCCGAGTGGCCGACGCCGCGCGGGTCGAAGCCGACGAAGTCGTAGGCCTTGGCGGTGTTCGCCCAGATCTTGTTGTGGGTGGTGACCCGGCGCGGGAAGCGCATGCCGGAGCCGCCGGGGCCGCCCGGGTTGTAGAGGAGCGCGCCCTGACGCTCGGCCGGGGTGCCGGTGGCGCCGATGCGGTCGACGGCGATCTTGATCTGCTTGCCGTCCGGCTTGGCGTAGTCGACGGGGACGGTGACCCAGCCGCACTGGATGGGCTTCTCCAGCCCCCAGTCGGCGGGGCAGTCCTGCCAGTCGATGCCGGCCTTCGCGGCCCGGGCGGCGGCGACGGAGGCGCCGCGCGCCTCGTCGTCGATGCCGTGGCGGCCCTGGGCGGCGGCGGTCGGCGCGGCCAGGGCGCCGGCTATGAGCGTGGCCGTGACCAGCGTGCCGGCAGAGCCGACCGCTGCGGTGCGTCGCAGGTGCAAGTGGTTCCTCCCCCTGGTGGGCGCCACCCCCGTGGCAGCGCCGTGGTCGTGGGTGTCCGGGGGATCCTTTCGTCAATGGGGCAGTGGTGAAAGGGCGTACAGGTGTTCTTTGCCGAACCGATAAGCGGTGACCCGTGTGCCGCTGAGCGGAGCCTCAGCGGCCGTCGGCGAGCAGGTCGAGTGCCTCGTCGAGGGCGCGGCGCAGGGCGAGGGCGTCGGGGGCGACGGCGGTGACGAGGGCGGCGGGCCCGGCGAGCGGGGCGAGCACCGCATGGTCGCCGATGAGTCGCGTTTCCACCGGTTTGCCCGTGTTGTCGGCGAAGTCCGGGTCGACGACCAGGAGTTGCCCGGTGGCGCGGTGTCCGGCGAGGACCGCGGGTCCGTCCCAGCCTCCGGGTGCGCCGGGGCCGTGGCCGATTTCCTGGTCGAGCAGGGGACGGCCGGCGCGGCGCACGGTGAGCCGGCTGACGAGGGTGCCGGGCTCCTCGGCGTGGCGGCCGAGGACCTGTTCCTCACGGAGCACGAGCCGTGCGGTGGGCGCGAGTTCGACGGTGGTGCGCATCCGCAGCGCGGATCCGGCGGCGCAGACGAGCTGTTCGGGCAGCCAGCGCAGCTCGGCGTCGGCGCCGACGGAGAGCCGCACGTCGTACGAGGCGGGCGCGCCGTCGGCGCCGGGCAGGGCGACGGTGGCGGCGGCGGAGTCGACCAGCAGCCGGGCCCCGTCGTCCACCTGCGCCTCCAGGGCGAGCCGGTCGCCGCCGAGCGGGGCGCTCATGGCGCCCACGACGGTGACCCGGGTGTACGGGCCGGTGGCGCGGGTGCGGCGCAGCGCGAACGGCCCGGCGCTCTCCAGGACCGGGAGCGAGCCGCCGGGGCCCGCGACGATCCTGGCGGTGGCGGTGACGCTCCGGCGGTCCGGCGCCACCGGGACGGCGAGGCTCATGCGGTCCATTCCGCGAGCCGGGCGCGGACCCAGTCCGCGACGGGACCGACGCCCTGCTCCGAGCGCAGCGAGGTGAAGGCGACGGGCAGCTCGCCGCGCTGCTCCTTGGCGTCGCGCGCCATGCGCTCCAGGTCGGAGCCGACGTACGGGGCGAGGTCGGTCTTGTTGACGACGAGCAGGTCGGCGGAGGTGACGCCGGGGCCGCCCTTGCGCGGGATGTCGTCGCCGCCGGCGACGTCGATGACGAAGATCTGGGCGTCGACGAGGCCCTTGGAGAAGGTCGCGGTGAGGTTGTCGCCGCCGGACTCGACGAGGACGAGGTCGAGCGGACCGACCGAGTCCTCCAGCTCCTCGACGGCTTCGAGGTTGGCGGAGATGTCGTCGCGGATCGCGGTGTGCGGGCAGGCCCCGGTCTCGACGGCCTGGATCCGCTCGGGCGGCAGGACGGCTTCGCGGAGCAGGAACTCGGCGTCCTCGCGGGTGTAGATGTCGTTGGTGACGACGGCGAGGGAGTACGTGTCGCGCAGTTCGCGGCAGAGCGCGGCGACGGTGGCGGTCTTGCCGGAGCCGACCGGACCGCCGAGCCCGATGCGCAGGGCGCGCCGGCTGCCGTCGGGCCGGCGGGCGTCGGCGGAGACGGCGGAGCCGTGGTCGTGGCCGTGGTCGAGGTGCATGGGTGGGCTCCTTGCGGGCTCGGGGGTGGGGGTCTTACGAGGCGAAGAGGCGGACGGGCCAGGCCGCGTGCTGCTCGGCGGTCAGGTCGAGCAGCGGCGCCGACGCGGCGGGCAGCGCGTCCAGGCCGCCGGCCGCGCCGTCGCCGAGCGCGGCGGCGGCCCGCTCGGCGGCGTGGGCGGCGATCTCGTCCATGGCGGGGGCCAGCCGTGCGAGCACGGCGGTGGCCTGGAACGGGTCGAGGCCGAGCAGGCGCACCGCGGCGGTCGCGGGGCCGCTCACCGTCTCGTACGCGACGCAGTGGGCGGCGTCCTCGGGGCCGAGTCCGGCGGCGCGGGCCGCGGTGCCGAGGACGGCCGGCTGATGGGCGCCGCGCGGGAACGCGGTGGCCAGCCGGTCGAGTTCCGGGCTCGGCCAGGTGGCGCGGGCGGCCCGCATCAGCTGCCGGCCGAGCCGGCGGCTCGCGGCGCGCAGGGCGGGCGAGGGCGTACGGGCGTCGGCGGCGGCGTCGAGCTCGAAGGGGTCGGCGCCGAGGGCGGCGGCCGCCGCGAGCGCGGCCGAGGTGAGGCCGGTGGTGTGCAGCCGGCCGCGGCAGAAGGCCGCCAGGTCGGCGGCGTCCTTCAGCCGGCCGGCCTTGACGGCGGCCTCGGCGCCGCCGGAGTGGGCGTGCCCGCCGGCGGGGAACCGCCCGTCGGCGAGCACCAGGAGTGCGGATCGGGTCATCTTCGCGTCTTCGCTGCTCAGAAGAGGAAGTAGCGCTGTGCCATGGGCAGCTCGGCGGCGGGGGCCGGTTCCACCCGTTCGCCGTCGATGGTCACCGAGAAGGTGTCGGCGTCGACCTCGACCCGGGGCACTGCATCGTTCTCGCGCATGTCGGCCTTGGTGATCCGCCGGGTGGATCCGATGGCGGTGAACTCCTTGTGCAGGCCGAGCTTGTGGGGCAGGTCGTCCTCGATCGCCGCCTCGGCGACGAAGTTGACGGAGCCGGCGGCGGCGGCCCGTCCGAGCGCGCCGAACATCGGCCGGGGCAGCACGGGCTGGGGCGTGGGGATGGAGGCGTTGGCGTCGCCCATCTGCGCGTACGCGATCTGGCCGCCCTTGAGGACGACGAGCGGCTTGACGCCGAAGAAGGCGGGCTCCCACAGCACCAGGTCGGCGAGCTTGCCGGGTTCGACGGAGCCGATGAGGTGGCCCATGCCCTGGGCGACGGCCGGGTTGATCGTGTACTTGGCGACGTAGCGCCGGACCCGGTGGTTGTCGGCCGTGCCGTCGCCCGGCAGGGCGCCGCGCCGCTTCTTCATCACGTGGGCGGTCTGCCAGGTGCGCATGACCACCTCGCCGATCCGTCCCATGGCCTGGGAGTCGGAGGAGATGATCGAGATGGCGCCGAGGTCGTGGAGCACGTCCTCGGCGGCGATCGTCGAGGGCCGGATGCGGGACTCGGCGAAGGCGAGGTCCTCCGGGACGGCGGGGTTGAGGTGGTGACAGACCATCAGCATGTCGAGGTGTTCCTCGACGGTGTTGACGGTGTGCGGCCGGGTCGGGTTGGTCGAGCTGGGCAGCACGTGCGGCTCGGAGACGACGGTGATGATGTCCGGCGCGTGCCCGCCGCCGGCGCCCTCGGTGTGGTACGCGTGGATGGTGCGGCCGGCGATGGCCGCGAGGGTGTCGCCGACGAAGCCGGCCTCGTTGAGGGTGTCGGTGTGGATGGCGAGCTGGGCGCCGGTCTCCTCGCAGACGTCCAGGCAGGCGTCGATGACGGCGGGCGTGGCGCCCCAGTCCTCGTGGATCTTGAACCCGAGGGCGCCGCCGCGCAGCTGGGATCGCATGGCGTCCCGGGACATGGTGTTGCCCTTGCCGAGCAGCCCGATGTTGACCGGGAAGGTGTCCAGGGCCTCGAACATCCGGGCCATGTGCCAGGGGCCGGGGGTGATGGTGGTGGCCTTGGTGCCCTCGGCGGGTCCGGTGCCGCCGCCGACGAGGGTGGTCACGCCTGTGGCGAGGGCCTGTTCGACGACGGTCGGCGAGATGAAGTGGACGTGGGCGTCGACGGCTCCGGCGGTGAGGATCCGGCCGTTGCCGACGATGACCTCGGTCTCGGGACCGATGACGAGGTCGGGATGGACGCCGTCCATGGTGTCGGGGTTGCCGGCCTTGCCGAGCGCGGTGATCCGGCCGTCGCGGATGCCGATGTCGGCCTTGACGATCCCCCAGTGGTCGATGACCACGGCGCCGGTGATCACGGTGTCGGGGGCGCCTTCGGCGCGGGTGGTGCGGGCCTGGCCCATCGACTCGCGGATGACCTTGCCGCCGCCGAACACGGCCTCCTCGCCGGCGCGCCCCGGGCCGCCGGAGCGGTCCTCCTCGATCTCGACGAGCAGATCGGTGTCGGCGAGCCGGACGCGGTCGCCGGTGGTGGGCCCGAACAGGTCGGCGTACACGGCGCGGTGCAGTTCAGGCACGGTCGCCTCCGTTCTGGTCCGTGTCGAGCGGACCGGCGGTCTCGCCGCGCAGGCCGGGCACGATCCGGCGGCCGGCGATCGGCACCAGCTCGACCTCGACGGGGATGCCGGGCTCGAAGCGCACGGCGGTGCCGGCGGCGATGTTCAGGCGCAGTCCGCGGGCGGCGGCCCGGTCGAAGTCGAGGCCGGGGTTGGCCTCGGCGAAGTGGTAGTGGGAGCCGACCTGGACGGGCCGGTCGGCGGCGTTCAGGACGGTGAGGCGGGTGACGGGGCGGCCCTCGTTGAGTGCCACGGGCCCGTCACCGTAAAGGATTTCTCCGGGGATCATCGCTGACGGCCCGCCTTCACACGATCGGGTCATGGACGGTGACGAGCTTGGTCCCGTCCGGGAAGGTGGCCTCGACCTGGACGTCGTGGATCATCTCGGGGATGCCGTCCATGACCTCCTCGCGGGTGAGCACCTTGCGGCCGGAGGCCATGAGCTCGGCGACGGTGCGGCCGTCGCGGGCGCCTTCGAGGACGTGCGAGGTGATGAGGGCGACGGCCTCGGGGTGGTTGAGCCGCACCCCGCGGGCCCGGCGCTTCTCGGCCACGTCGGCCGCGACATGGATGAGCAGACGTTCCTGCTCATGGGGGCTCAGTTGCACGCTTCCACCTCACTGTCGTCCACCGGGCGTCACCCGGACAGCAGCGGACCTTAGCGATCTTCAACATGCCGTTGAGCCACGGGAAGGGGCCGCCGGGTCAGACATTGCAGGTTAGGGCGGAAGTTTTTCCGGCTCGTTAACTCGGGCTTTGCGTCCGCATGGACATCAGGCCACGCAGCCCGTCCACCAGGATGTCGACGCTGACGTCCCCGAAGAGCGCCTGCTGGGCGATGAATCCCTGGGCGACGGCGATGAGGGTCCTGGCCACGTGGTCGGCGGAGACGTCGGCGGTCATCAGCCCGTTCGCGCGGTAGACGGCGACGAGCTCGGACCAGGCCTCGCGCATGCCGTCGTAGCCGGTCGCGAGGGCGGTGGCCAGCCGCTCGTCGCGCAGGGTCTCGCTCCAGACCTGGAGGATCAGCCGGCCGAAGGCCTGCCGGTCGGCGCCCGGGATCCGCTCCTCGAGGAAGAGCCGCAGCACCGCGCCGAGCAGCACGTCGGGCGTGGGCGGCGGCACGGTCTTCGACGCCTCCAGGAAGGCGCCGCGGATGCCGGCGAAGGCCTCGTCGGCGATGGCCGTGATCAGCTCGTCCTTGCCGCGGAAGTAGCGGTAGACGGCGCCGGCCGAGAGGCCCACCTCGGCCAGGACGTCCTGCATGGACGTCGCGTGGAAGCCGTTGCGGGCGAAGCAGCGGGCGGCGCCGTCGAGGATCTGCCGGCGGCGGGCGTCGAGGTGTTCCTGGGAGACACGGGCCATGGCGCCAAACGTAAAACGAATATTCATTCTTGACAAGCGCGACCCCTCGCAGGACAGTGGGCCCGAGACGTAAAACGAACGATCCTTCTCTTTGAATCGAGGTGGGCCATGTCCGCCACAGACACCCGGAAGACGCTCGCGGTCGTGCTGCTGATCCCCGCCGTCGTGGCCTTCGCCCTCTGGGCCTTCGCCTGGCCGGCCGCCCGTACCGCCCCGCGTGACCTGCCCGTCGGCGTCGCCGGGCCCGCCACCGCCGCGGCCGCCGTGGAGCAGCGCCTCGCGGCTCACGAGGGCGCGTTCGAGGTGCACCGTTACACGGACGAGGCCGCCGCCCGCGCCGCGATCGAGGACCGGTCCGTATACGGCGCCGTCGTGGTGACGCCCGAGGGTCCCCGGCTGCTGACCGCCTCCGCGGCGAGCCCCGTCGTCGCCGGGATGCTGCGCGAGGCCGTCGCCGCGCAGCTGCCGGCCGGCACCGCGCCCCAGGTCACCGATGTCGTACCGGCACCGGCCGCCGACCCGCGCGGCGCGGTCCTCGCGGCGGGCCTGCTGCCGCTCGGCCTGGCGGGCGCCGCCTCGAGTGCGGTCACCGCGCTGCTCGGACTGCGCGGCGGTCGTGCGGCGGCGGCCCTCATCGGTGCGGCGGCGCTGGCCGGCCTGGTCGGCGCGGCCCTCGCGGACAGCTGGCTCGGCGGCCTCACCGGCGCCTGGTGGGCGGAGGCCGGGGTGCTCTCGCTCGCCGTCCTCGCCGTCGGGGCGACCGTGGCCGGGCTCTCCGCGCTGATCGGGAGGGCGGGGCTCGCCCTCGGGGCCGTCCTGATGATCCTGCTCGGCAACCCCTCCTCCGGGGTCGCCACCGCGCCGGAACTGCTGCCCGCCCCGCTGGGCACGCTCGGCCAGTGGCTTCCGCCGGGCGCGGCGGGCACGGCGCTGCGCTCGGTGTCGTCCTTCGACGGCGCGGGCGCCGGGTCGGCGCTCCTGGTCCTGGCGGTGTGGGCGGCGGCCGGTCTGACCGCGGTGCTCGTCGGCGGGCGGCGCGCGACGGCCCGGGCGGCCGGCGCGGCCCCGGCCCCGGCCCCGCTGCCCGAGCCGGTCGGGTGAGCCGGCCCCCGAGCCGGTCGGGTGAGCCGGCCCCCGAGCCGGTCGGGTGAGCCGGAGGCCCGCCCCGAAC
>NZ_JBHXFE010000063.1:0-37405 GCF_042722475.1 Streptomyces sp. NPDC127092 | reverse complement strand
GGGCGCCGAAGGCCGGTGGCGCGGCGGCCTGGGCCGGCGGGGCGAAACCGGGCGCGGCGGCGGGCTGCTGCGGGGCCGCGGGCTCCTCCTCGGCGACCTCGCCGCCGAAGTTCTTCAGGAGCGCCTCCAGGCCTCCGTCGAAGCCCTGGCCGACGGCGGCGAACCGCCACACGTCCTTCAGATAGAAGTCGCCGAGCATCACGGCGCGTTCGGTGGAGAACTCGGCGCCGGTGAACGCGTACCGGGCGACCTCCTCGCCGCCCGCCACGATCCGGATCCAGCCGGGGCCGACCTGCGACATCTGCCCGGCACCGTCGATCGTCGCGGTGAAGGACAGCTTGTGGATGTGCGCCGGAATCCGGTCCAGCGTCACGCGGAAGGACTCCGTGTCGCCGGCCTGCGCGCCGAGCAGCTGGATGGACTCCTCGGGCGACTTGGGCTGGTTGAAGAAGACGAAGTAGCGGTCGTCGGAGAGCCGCTCGTCGGCGTCGAGGCCGAAACAGCTGATGTCGAAGGTCAGACCGGGCGCCGCGATCTGCACGCCCACGTACAGATCCGTTCCCGCCGTGAGGTCACTGATCTTGGCCTTGTGGCCGCGTTGGAATTCCCTGGCCATGTGTGACGACCGTCCCCCATCCCGAAATGACGAATGCGTCGCGCCAGGCTAACGGGTGGCCGAGACATTGCGGCAGGGCCGGGCCCGTTCGGTACAGAACCGGAGCAATGCGCGGGTCAGTCCTCGCGGGTGTCCGAGAGGTGCGGCAGCCGGCCGGCCGCGGCCACGCCCTCCAGGTAGCCGCGGGCGCGCTCGGTGCGGGGATAGGCGTCGAGGAGCCGCCAGAAGCGTGGTCCGTGGCCCGGCACGAGGAGGTGCGCCAGCTCGTGGCAGAGCACGTAGTCCACGACGTATTCGGGCATGCCCTGGAGCCGGTGGGAGAGCCTGATGCTTCCCTCGGAAGGGGTGCACGAGCCCCAGCGGGTGTTCTGGTTCGTCACCCATCGGACGGACGTGGGGCGGGCCCGGCCGTCGAAGTACTGCTCCGACAGCTGCGCGGCCCGCTCGGTCAGTTCCCGGTCGCCGCGGACGCTCCTGCTCTCCTGGGCGGCCAGCTTGTCCAGCATGACGGTGACCCAGCGCTGCTCCTCCGCCTCCGACATCCGGGCGGGGATGAGCACGATGGTCCTGTCGCCCTCGCGGTAGGCGGAGACCGTTCTGCTCCGGCGGGAGCTCCTCCGGACCTCGACCGCGCTCGTCCCCGAGCCGCGGGGCGGTCTGCTTGTCACGCTGTGCTGTGGGTCGGCCGACACGGCCCCGACGTTACCCGCTGGCGGCGGGGGAAGTCCCGCACCACCGCATTCGAATGATTAATGCCTCAGCCCTGTGGACAACTCTCCGCACCGCTCGCGCGGCCCGGGCAACCTGATGCGTGGAACCGGCGGAGAAGCGGTCGGGACGGGACGACGGGGGTGGCTTGATGCATCCGATGGTGAAACCGGCGCTGCGGCGCGCCTGGCGGAACATGCGGTACGTGCAGTTCGGGGTGACGCCCGCGCACGCGGTGGTCCTGGGGCCGGTGGACACGACGACGGGCAGTCTGATCGGGCTGCTCGACGGCACGCGCGGCATGGAACTGCTGCGGGCGGAGGCGGCGGCGCTCGGCCTGCCCGAGGGGCGCCTCGACGCCCTGCTCGCCCGGCTCGCCGCGGCCGGGCTGATCGCCGACGCCTCGGTCCGGCCACCGGGCGGGCCGCCGGGCGGCCCGGACGGCCGCGACGACGGCGATCCCGGCGGCCGGGCGGACCCGGCGCTCGACCCGGTGCGCGCCGACCTGGCCTCCCTGTCGGTGGTGCACCGCGCGCCTGACGGGGCGGCGCGGGCGCTGGCCGCGCGACGCGCGCTGCGCGTACAGGTGCGCGGCGCGGGTCGGGTGGGCGCGGCGGTGGCGGCCCTTCTGTCGGCGGCGGGCGTCGGGCGGGTCGAGGTCCTGGACGCGGGCACCGTCGCACCCTGGGAGGTGTCGCCGGGCGGACTGCCGCCGGAATCGGTCGGCGAGCGGCGCGCGGTGGCGGCCCGCCGCCTGGTGACCCGCACCGCCCCGGGCGGCCGCCCACCCCGCCGCGCCCGGACCGGGGGCGGGGGCGGGGAGGCCGGGGTCTCGCTCGTCGTGGTCGCCCCGCGCGACGGCCTCGGTGCCTACGTCCCCGACCCGCTCCCGGCCGAGGCCTGGATCGCCTCCGGTACGCCCCATCTCTATGCGGGAGTGCTCGAAGCCACCGGTGTGGTGGGCCCGTTGGTGCTGCCGGGCGGCACGGCCTGCGCGGGGTGCATGCAGCGGGAGCTGGCCGATCGGGAGCCGGTGTGGCCGCGGCTTCCGGCGCAGTGGCGTTCGGGCCGGCCGCATCCGCTGCCCGCGTGCGACGTGACGCTCGCGACGGCGGTCGCGGGCCTCGCCGCGGCGCACGCGCTGGCGTTCCTGGACGGCGACCTGCCGTCGAGCACCGGGGCGCGCTGGGAGGTGTCGCTGCCCCTGCTCGGGTGGCGCTCGGCGCCGGTCCGGGCGCACCCGGCGTGTCCGTGCGGGGCGCGGCGCGGCGGTGAGGGGGAGCATGCGACGGAGGCTCGAGCGGCGCACGACACAATGGCGGGGTAGGGCCTGCCCCGAGGGCCCTGGCTCCGTGCGGAACTGCAGTCTGGGACTTGGAGGGCGCATGTCTGATCTTCCCCGGAAGGCGGTCACCCGGACCGCGAAGTTGGCCGCGTTGCCGCTGGGCTTCGCCGGGCGGGCCACGTGGGGGCTGGGCAAACGGATCGGCGGGAAGTCGGCGGAGCTCGTCGCGCGGGAGCTCCAGCAGCGCACGGCCGAGCAGTTGTTCAGGGTGCTCGGCGAGCTCAAGGGCGGGGCGATGAAGTTCGGGCAGGCGCTGTCCGTCTTCGAGTCGGCGCTGCCGGAGGAGGTCGCGGGGCCTTACCGGGCGGCGCTCACGAGGCTCCAGGACGCCGCTCCGCCGATGCCGACGCGGACGGTGCACGCGGTGCTCGAGGAGCGGCTGGGCGAGGGATGGCGGGAGCTGTTCGAGGAGTTCGAGGACAAGCCGGCGGCGGCCGCGTCGATCGGGCAGGTCCACCGGGCGGTGTGGCACGACGGCCGCGAGGTCGCGGTGAAGGTGCAGTACCCGGGCGCGGGCGAGGCGCTGCTCTCGGATCTGACGCAGCTGAGCCGGTTCGCCCGGCTGCTCGGTCCGCTGATCCCCGGCATGGACCTGAAGCCGCTGATCACGGAGCTGCGGGACCGGGTCTCCGAGGAGCTGGACTACGGGCTCGAGGCCGAGGCGCAGCGGGAGCACGCGGAGGAGTTCGCGGGCGATCCGGACGTGGTGGTTCCGGCGGTGGTGCACCAGTCGGAGCAGGTGCTGGTCACGGAGTGGATGGACGGGATCCCGCTGTCGGAGGTGATCGCGGACGGCACGCCGGAGCAGCGGGACCGGGCCGGGCAGTTGCTCGCCCGGTTCCTGTTCTCGGGGCCCGCGCGCACGGGGCTGCTGCACGCGGACCCGCATCCGGGCAACTTCCGGCTGCTGCCGGGGCCGGCGGGGGCGGACGACGACTCGGCCGCCTCGTGGCGGCTCGGCGTGCTGGACTTCGGCACGGTGGACCGGCTGCCGGGCGGGCTGCCGGAGACGATCGGCGCCTGTCTGCGGATGACGCTGGCCGGGCAGGCGGAGCCGGTCTACGAGCTGCTGTGCGCGGAGGGTTTCGTGAAGAAGTCGATCGCGCTCGACCCGGACGCGGTGCTGGAGTATCTGCTCCCGATCATCGAGCCGGCCGAGGTGGAGGCCTTCGGTTTCACCCGTGGCTGGATGCGCACCCAGGCGGCCCGGATCGCCGATCCCCGCTCCCCCGCCCACCAGTTGGGCAGGCAGCTCAATCTGCCGCCCTCGTATCTGCTGATACACCGTGTGACGTTGAGCACGATCGGGGTGCTGTGTCAGCTGGGCGCGACGGTGCGGCTGCGGGACGAGCTGGAGGAGTGGCTGCCGGGCTTCGTCGCCGAGGAAGAGTAGGCCGCGGTCCGGGCGCTGGGTCCGGGCGGGTCACCACCAGGAGGAGTCGAGGCGGCCCTCGATGGCTCTGATGTTGGCGCGGGCGCAGTCCTCGCAGAAGTACTGGCGGGTGCCGTTCTCCACCGAGCAGGTCCAGGTGACGGGCAGCTCCTGGGCGGTTTTGCCGCAGCGGGCGCACACGTAGAGCGGCTTGTCGGCAGAGGCGTCGTTCACCTTGGTGACGATAACCCGAGGGGCGCCCGTGTCGGGGGCAACGCACCGCGGGGGCCGGTCCGTTCGGACCGGCCCCCGCGGTTTCAGGGTCTGCCTGGGTCAGTGCATGACGGCCATGGCCAGCGCGCGGCGGGCGCGCATCGACACGCGCTCGGCGCGCCGCTGCATGCGCCGGGCGGCGACCAGGCGCGAGGCCTGGCGTTCCGCGTCGGCTTCCCGCAGGCGGTCGTGCATATGGGCACGGGCCAGGGCTTCTGGGATGAGTTGCATTTCACGGGTCCTGTTCTGGCGCGAGCGCTTGGCGCCACTGATCGAAACGTCTGGAGTCGCGGAGCCGGAGGGCTCGTGGGCGGACGAGGTCATCGGGGCCTGCTTCTGGGGATCGTGCGTGAGGGGGCGGTCGACGGTTCCGAGGGCGTTCATGCCGCAACCGGGTTCTTGCGCGGGCGGCCGCGGGGCCGCTTGCGGGCGACGACCACGCCCTGGACGAAGAGCTCTCCACCCCAGACGCCCCAGGGCTCGCGCCGCTCCTTGGCGCCCGCGAGGCAGGCTTCCACGAGCGGGCAGGTCCGGCAGAGGGACTTGGCGTACTCGACGTCGGCCGGGGACTCGGCGAAGAAGACCTCGGGGTCGTACGAGCGGCAGGGGACGGGCACGCCGAGGTTCTCGATGGCGTCGTCGAGCGCGGTGAGCGCGGTGAGGGGGGTCAAGGTGGAGTCCTCCGTGAGGCCGGGCGGGGGGATCGTTTCGGAAGGCGGTACGGACGGGGCGTGCGCTTCGAGTTGCACGGGTCGACTTCCTCGTCTGGTCGTTCCGGCCTGTTGGCCGGGTTTTCTGTTGGTACCGGTCACTGCTGGTCCCGAGGCCCCCTCGCTCCGTCAGCCCCGTTCGGGGACAAACAGAAGGGCCGCGGATCCCTGATGGGGTTCCGCGGCCCTGAAGGCGCCGGCCTGATCGTCGATCAGGCTGGATCACTCCAGGGTTCGAGCCCACGGAAGGCCCACATCGTGTGGTGCTGCTGCGTCGTCCGCTCAATACCGGCACCGGTCGCCGCGAAGGCGTAGGCAGCGGCCTCGGCCTTGCCCACCACTCCTGCTTCCAGTGCCTTGGTCGGTCGCTCATTGCGCTCAAGGCGATCCATCAGCAGACCGGACATACCGAGAGGCAGACCGGCGCCGGACAGACCGGTGCCAAAGAGCGCGGAGGACGTGGAGGCGGCGAGGCCGAGCGAGCAGGCGGAGACGACGACCGAGCGATCGGTCATTTTGGCGGTGCTGGTCTTGATGTTCTTGATGCTGATCACTGGAATCGCCTCCTCTCGGCGTCTCGGAGGGCTCGGTGTGAGCCGGACCCTCATGTTCATTTGGACAAGTACAGCACGAAGACAGGGCTTCCAAGAAGCCGCTGTGTCGTGGTTAAGAACCTATGGGGCTTGACGGGGCGGGCGCAAACTATTTTTCCCACGAGTTTTTCTCAGGCCTCCTCGTGGCTTCCTCCGGGCTCCTCACCTGCGCAGATGGCCAGTACGTCGGCGCCGAAGCGGTCGAGCTTGCGGACCCCGACCCCGGAGATCGTGACGAGTTCCCCGTCGGAGGCGGGCACCCGCTCGGCGATGGCCATCAGCGTCTTGTCGGTGAACACGCAGTACGGCGGCTGGCCGAGCGCGCGGGCCTGCTCCATGCGCCACTCGCGCAGCCGCTCGTACAGCCCCTCGTCCATGTCGGAGGGGCAGTCCTCGCAGCGCATGAGCTTCATCTCGCCGGCCTCGGTGAGGGTGGCGCCGCAGACCCGGCAGCGCACCGGGCCGCGCCGCTTGCGCCGGCCCGGGCCGCTGCCCCGGTCGATGCCTCCGCCGGCGCCGTCGACGCCCGCGACTCCGCCGCCGCCCGCGCCGGCCGGGGCGAGCGGGCCGGAGCCGGGCCGCAGGCCCTTCAGGAAGCGGGTGGGGCGCCGGGAGGCCCGGCCGCCCGGGGAGCGCGAGAGCGCCCAGGACAGCGACAGGTGGATCCGGGCCCGGGTGACGCCCACGTAGAGCAGGCGGCGCTCCTCCTCGACCTGTTCGTCGGTCTTGGCGTAGGTGATCGGCATCATGCCCTCGGTGAGGCCGACCAGGAAGACGGCGTCCCACTCCAGGCCCTTGGCGGCGTGCAGCGAGGCCAGGGTGACGCCCTGGACGGTCGGGGCGTGCTGGGCGGCGGCCCGCTCGTCGAGCTCGGCGACCAGGTCGGAGAGGGTGGCGCCGGGCTTGGCGCCGGCGAAGTCCTCGGCGAGCCGGACGAGCGCGGCCAGTGATTCCCAGCGGTCCCTGACGGCGCCGGAGCCGGCGGGCGGCTCGCTGGTCCAGCCCTTGGTGGAGAGCACGGCACGGACCTGGGCGGGCAGGTCCTCGGCGTCGTCGAGCAGCGCGTCGTTCCCCCCGGCCCGGGCGGCGCCGCGCAGGGCGATGCCCGCCTCGCGGACCTCCTGGCGCTCGAAGAAGCGCTCGGCGCCGCGCAGCTGGTAGGGCACGCCCGCGTCGGCGAGGGCCTGCTCGTAGACCTCCGACTGGGCGTTGATCCGGTAGAGGACGGCGATCTCGCCGGCCGGGACGCCGGCGGCGATCAGGTCGCGGATGCGGCGGGCGGTGCCCTCGGCCTCGGCGGGCTCGTCGCCGTACTCGGTGTAGGCGGGCTGGGGGCCGGGCTCGCGCTGGGAGACCAGCTCCAGGCGGTGCTCGGCGGCGCGGCCGCGGGCCTGGCCGAGCAGGCCGTTGGCCAGGTGGACGACCTGGGGAGTGGAGCGGTAGTCGCGGACCAGCTTGATCACGGTCGCGTTCGGGTGGCGGGTGCGGAAGTTCAGCAGGTGGTCGGGGGTGGCGCCGGTGAACGAGTAGATCGTCTGGCTGGCGTCGCCGACCACGCACAGGCTGTCCCGGTCGCCGAGCCACAGGTCGAGCAGCCGCTGCTGGAGCGGGGAGACGTCCTGGTACTCGTCGACCACGAAGTGCTGGTACTGCCGGCGGATCTGGTCGGCGATGTCGTGCCGGTCCTGGAGGATGCCGACGGTGAGCAGCAGCACGTCCTCGAAGTCGATCACGTCGCGCTCGCGCTTGAGCTGCTCGTACATCGCGTAGATCTGGCCGATCTCCGCGGGGTCGCGGGGGCAGTCGCGCGAGGACTTGGCGACGGCGGCCGGGTAGTCGGCGGGGACGGTCTGGGTGACCTTCGCCCACTCGATCTCGCTCGTGACGTCCCGCAGCTCGTTCCGGTCGAGGCGGACGCGGCAGCGGGCGGCGGCGTCGGCGACCAGCTGGATCTTCCGCTCCAGGAGGCGGGGCAGCTCGCCACCGACGGCTTTCGGCCAGAAGTACTGGAGCTGGCGGAGGGCCGCGGAGTGGAAGGTGCGGGCCTGGACGCCGCCCGCGCCGAGCTGGCGGAGCCGGCCGCGCATCTCGCCCGCGGCGCGGTTGGTGAAGGTGACGGCGAGCACACTGGCGGGTGCGAGGATCCCGGCACGCACCCCGTACGCGATGCGGTGGGTGATGGCCCGCGTCTTGCCCGTACCGGCACCGGCCAGGACGCACACCGGTCCGTGCAGGGCGAGGGCGACCTCGCGCTGCTCGGGGTCGAGCCCGTCGAGCACCGCGTCGGCCGACTCGGGGACCTGCGGGAAGAGAGTGGAGTGCGTTGCTGGTGTCACCCCGCCATGCTGCCAGGTCCGGCGGGATCGATGCGGTGCGTTGTCCACAGGAGGGTGGCGCCGGTCATACGAACGCGGTTCCGGGAATGGCGGGCCGGGGGCGTACGTTCTTCCTCTCGGCATCCACCCGCGAACAGAGGAGCGCCTGGCCATGCAGGGCACTGTGACGATGTACAGCACGACGTGGTGCGGCTACTGCCGCCGGCTGAAGAGCCAGCTGGACCGTGAGGGCATCGCGTACACGGAGATCAACATCGAGCAGGACCCCGAGTCGGCGAAGTTCGTCGAGCAGGCCAACGGCGGCAACCAGACCGTGCCGACCGTGCGCGTCGTCCCGGAGGCCGGCGGTTCCGAGGTCGTCATGACCAACCCGAGCCTGGCCCAGGTCAAGCAGGCGCTCGCCGCCTGACCGAGGGTCCGACGCCCCTGGTGGCCGAAAACAGCCCCCGCCCGGCAGTGCCGGACGGGGGCTGTCGCGTTCCGCTTACGGGCGTGCGGCCACGGGCGCGGGAGGGCGCGCGGCGGTGCGAGGCGGCGCGGGGGCCGTGACTCAGACCACGTCGCCGGGCTTCGGCAGCGGCTTGCCGTACCAGAGCTCGATCAGCCGGGAGGCGATCGAGATCCCGTACGGCGGCAGCACCTCGCCCGACTCGAAGGCGGCGGCCAGGTCCTCGCGGGAGAACCAGCGGGCCTCGTGGATCTCCTCGCCGTCCACGTCGATCTCCGACGAGGTCGCCCGGGCGAAGAAGCCCAGCATGAGGCTGGACGGGAAGGGCCAGGGCTGGCTGGCCACGTACTCGACCTCGCCGACCGTGACGCCGGCCTCCTCGAAGACCTCGCGCACCACCGCCTGCTCGATGGACTCGCCGGGCTCCACGAAGCCCGCCAGGGTCGAGAAGCGGCCCTCGGGCCAGTGGACCTGGCGGCCGAGGAGGGCGCGGTCCTCCTCGTCGGTGACCAGCATGATCACCGCCGGGTCGGTGCGCGGGTAGTGCTCGGCGCCGCAGGCCTGGCAGCGGCGGACGTGCCCGGCCGCGGCGATCACCGTGCGCTCGCCGCAGCGCGAGCAGAAGCGGTGCAGCCGCTGCCAGTTCTCCAGGGCCACGGCGTGGACCATCAGGCCGGCGTCCCGCGGCGAGAGCAGCAGCCCCGCCTCGCGCAGCCCGGCCGGCCGCGCCGACTGGTCCATGCGGCCCGGCAGGCTGTCCTTCTGGAGCGCGAAGTAGGAGACGCCGTCGGCGTCCGTGCCCAGGAAGTAGCGGTGGGTCTCGGTGACCGGGGCCTCGAAGGCCGGGGTCATGACCAGCTCGGTCCGGCCGTCGGGCGTGTCGTCGATCAGCACCTGGCCTCCCGAGACCACGAAGACCCGGGTCGTCGGGTGGCTCCAGGCGGCCGCCAGCCACGCCTCGTCGAGACGGTGGTGGGCGGCGCGGTCGATCCCGCTCGGGGCGGTGAGCGAGACCGGGCGGTCCGCGAACGCGTTGTTCAAGGTGCTCACAGGTGCTTCCAACTCCCCCATCGGATTCGGGTTCAGCGCGCGGCGGTGCGGAGGGCGGCGGGCAGGTCGCCCCACAGGTGCGCGGTCGTCTCGACGCCCTTCATGAGGAGATCCAGCTCGATCTTCTCGTTCGGGGAGTGCCAGCCGTCGGAGGGGACCGAGATGCCCAGGAACAGCACCGGGGCGTCCAGCACGTCCTGGAGGTCGGCGGCCGGTCCCGAGCCGCCCTCGCGGGTGTAGCGGATCTTGGCGCCGTCGAAGGCGCGGCTCATGGCGCCGGCCACCGCCTTGAGCGCGGGGTGGTCGAGCGGCGTGAGGCAGGGCCGGGTCGGTGCGCCGAAGACGATCTCGTGCCGGACGCCGGCCGGTACCAGCTCGGCCAGCCACTTCCGTACGACGTTCTCGATCCGCGCCGGGTCCTGGCCCGCGACGAGCCGGAAGGAGAGCTTCAGGTGGGCGGAGGCGGGCACGATCGTCTTGCCGCCGGGGCCCTGGTAGCCGCCGCCGATGCCGTTGACCTCTGCCGTGGGGCGGGCCCAGACGCGCTCCAGGGTGGAGAAGCCGGCCTCGCCGAGGGTCCCGTGGGACCTGGCCGTGTTCAGCCAGGCGCTCTCGTCGAAGGGCAGCTCGGCCATCAGGGCCCGCTCGGCGTCGGTCAGCTCGGTGACGCCGTCGTAGAACCCGGGGATCGCGACGCGCTCGTCGGCGTCGTGCAGGGCGGCGACGATCCGGCCGGCGACGGTGACCGGGTTGGGCACGGCGCCGCCGAAGGAGCCGGAGTGGATGTCCTGGTCGGGCCCGTACAGGTCGATCTCGCAGTCCGCGACGCCGCGCATGCCGGTGCACACGGTCGGCGTGGTCTCGGACCACATGCCGGTGTCGGAGACGATCACCACGTCGGCGGCGAGCCGGTCGGCGTGCTCCTCCACCAGGGCGCGGAAGTGCGGCGAACCCGACTCCTCCTCGCCCTCCACGATCATCTTGAGGTTGACGGCGGGCGCGGTGCGGCCGGTCACGGCGAGGTGCGCGCGGACGCCGAGGGTGTGGAAGAGGACCTGCCCCTTGTCGTCGGCCGCGCCCCGCCCGTACATCCGGCCGTCGACGACCACCGGCTCGAACGGCTCGGTGTGCCAGCCGTCCTCGCGGGCGGCGGGCTGCACGTCGTGGTGGCCGTAGACGAGGACGGTCGGCGCGTCCGGCTCGCCGGACGGCCACTCGGCGAACACGGCGGGCGCGCCGTCGGTCTCCCACACCTCGACGACGGGGAAGCCGGTGCCGGTCAGCGTGGCGGCGAGCCACTCGGCGCTGCGCCGGACGTCCGCGGCCCGCTCGGGCTGCGCCGACACGGAGGGGATCCGCAGCCACTCGGCGAGCTCGCCGAGGAACGCGGACCGGTGCTGCTCGACGTACGTGCGCACGGCACGGGTGTCCTCGGCGTGGACGGCGCTGTCCGGGGTCTCGCTCATGCTCCCGAGCCTATCCGGCGCCGGAACCCGCCCCGTCGTCGGCCGGTGTGCCGAGGAGCACAGCCTCCAGTTCCGCCCGGCCGGGCAGCCGGGCCGGGCGGACCACCTCACCGGTGCGCACGTACACGAAGGAGGCGGCCACCTCCTCCGGGTCGAGGCCGTGCTGCTCGGCCCAGGCGAGGCGGTAGATCGCGAGCTGGAGCGGGTCCGCGTTGCGCAGATGGCTGGTCTTCCAGTCGACGATCTCGTACGCGCCGGTGTCCGGGTCCCGGTAGACGGCGTCGATCCGGCCGCGGACCACCCGGCCCGCGAGGGAGAGGTGGACGGGGATCTCCACGCGGTACGGGGTGCGGCGGGCGTACGAGGTGCGGTCGAAGGCCTCCTTCAGGGCGTCCAGGTCCCGCTCGTCCAGGATCTCCGGCTCGCCCGCGAAGTCCTCGCCGCCGGGCAGCTCGTCCGGGCCGAGCATGGGCAGCGGCAGCTCCTCGAAGCGGGACTCCACCCAGGCGTGGAAGCGGGTGCCGCGCCGGGCGGCCGGCTGCGGCGGCTTCGGCATCGGCCGGGCCAGCTCCTTGGCGAAGCCTTCGGGGTCGGCGGCGAGCCGCAGCACCTGGGAGGCCGAGAGGTACGCGGGCAGCAGGACGTCACGGGTGGTGGCGCGGGAGCGGTGCAGCTCGGCGGTGAGGGCGGTGAGGTCGCGGTCCCAGGAGGCGATGGTGCGGGCGTCCTCGGGCGTGAGGGCCGGTTCCGCCGGGCGGGCCTCGGCGCGGGGCGCGGGCAGGTGCGGCCCGGTCCACTCCTCGTCGTACGGGGGTTCCTCGTGCGGCTCCTCCAGGTCCTCCGGGAACCAGAGGCCGTCCGGGTCCCCGTCCGCAGCCGCCGGGGCGGACGCGGCCGGGGCGGGCGCGGCCGGCTCCGGGGACCAGAGGCGGGCCATGACGGCCCGCGCGGCCTCCCGGCGCCGCTCCAGGGACTCCTTGTCCAGGGGCAGGGGCCAGGCCTGGTCGGCGAGGTCCGCGGTCAGGAGCGGGTTGTCGTCGCCCTCCTCCGGGGCGTCCGCCCAGGCCTCGATCTCGCCGTGGCCGGCGGCGCAGTGCTCGTACAGGGCCTGGAGGAAGTCCGACGGCCCGCGCGGCTTCTTCTGGGCCGGGCCCCACCAGTGGCCGGAGCCCAGGAGGAGGGAGCGCGGGCGGGTGAAGGTCACGTAGCCGAGGCGCAGCTCCTCGGTGTGCTGGTGGTCGCGCAGCTCCTCCTTGAAGGACTTCAGGGAGGCGGCGGTCCACTCGTCGAGCCCGGGCAGGGTCGCCGCGTCACCGCGCAGGGCGTGCGGGAGGACCTGGGGCTGGGAGGTCCAGGACTCGCGGGCGCGGGTGGAGGGGAACTGGCCGGTGACCAGGCCGGGAACGGCGACCACGTCCCATTCCAGGCCCTTCGACTTGTGGGCGGTCATCACCTTGACGGTGTTCTCGCCGCCCGGCAGCGCGTTGTCCAGGCCCTTCTCGTACTGCGCGGCCGTGCGCAGGAAGCCGAGGAAGGCGAGCAGGGTGGCCTCGCCGTCGAGGGAGGCGAAGCCGGCGGCGACGTCCAGGAAGTTGCCGAGGGTCTCGCGGCGGCGGGCGGCCAGGGCGTGCGGCGAGGCGGAGAGCTCGACCTCCAGGCCGGTGGCGGCGAGGACCCGGTGCAGGACGTCCATCAGCGGGTCGGCGAGGGAGGTGCGCAGGGCGCGCAGCTCGGTGGCGAGGCGGGCGAAGCGGACCCGGGCCTCGGCGGAGAAGGGCAGGCCGTCGTCCTCGCCGCCGGAGTCGAGGAAGGTGTCGAGCGCGTCGGCGAGGGAGATCACCTCGGCGGGGTCGACGCCCTCGACGGCGGCGGCGAGCCGCTGGTCGGCGTCGTCCGTCCCCTCGCCCGGCCGGTGCACGAGGAGCCGGGCGCGGCGGCCGAGGAGGGCCAGGTCGCGCGGGCCGATGCGCCAGCGGGGGCCGGTGAGGAGCCGTACGAGCGAGGCGTTGGCGCCGGGGTCCTGGAGGACCTCGCAGACGGCGACGAGGTCGGCGACCTCGGGCAGGTGGAGCAGGCCGGAGAGGCCGACGACCTCGACGGGGACGTCCCGGGCGACGAGGGCGGCCTGGACGGCCGGGAAGTCGGTGGCCGTGCGGCACAGGACGGCGATCTCACCGGGCGGGGTGCCGGTGCGGACGAGGTGGGCGAGGGAGTCGGCGAGCCAGTCGATCTCCTCCGTGTGGGTGGGGAGCAGCGCGATGCGGACGCCGCCGTCCCGCTCCGCGCCCGGCGCGGGCCGCAGCGCCTCCACGCCCGCGTGCAGGGCGCGCAGCGGGGCGGCGAGGCCGTTGGCCAGGTCCAGCAGGCGGCCGCCGCTGCGCCGGTTCTCGGAGAGGGCGAAGCGGGTGGCGGGGCGGCCGTCCTCGTACGGGAAGTGCTCCGGGAAGTCGTCGAGGTTGGCGACGGAGGCGCCGCGCCAGCCGTAGATGGCCTGGCAGGGGTCGCCGACGGCGGTCACGGCGTGCCCGGTGCCCTGTCCGAAGAGGCCGGACAGGAGCAGCCGCTGGGCGACGGAGGTGTCCTGGTACTCGTCGAGCAGGACGACCCGGAACTCGTCCCGGAGGATCGCGCCGACCTCGGGCCGGGTGGTGGCGAGCTCGGCGGAGAGGGCGATCTGGTCGCCGAAGTCGAGCAGGTCGCGGGAGCGCTTGGCGGCGCGGTAGCGGACGACGAGGTCGAGGAGCTCGCGGCGCGCGGTCGCGGCTTCGGGGAGTTTGCGCAGGTCGGCGTTGGTGAGCTTGGCCGTGGCGAGTTCGGCGAGCAGCCCGGTGTCGTACGCGAGGAGGCGCTCGGGCCGTACGAGGTGCTCGGCGAGCTCGGCGTCGAGGGCGAGGAGGTCGCCGACGAGGGTCGGGAAGGAGCGGGTGAGTGCCGGGTACGGGCCGGGGGCCTCGCGCAGGACGCGGGCGGCGAGCTGGTAGCGGGTGGCGTCGGCGAGGAGCCGCGAGGTGGGCTCCAGGCCGATGCGCAGGCCGTGGTCGGTGAGGAGCTGCCCGGCGAAGGCGTGGTACGTGGAGATGCGGGGCTCGCCCGGGGGATTGTCGGGGTCGATCACGTCGGGGTCGGTGACGCCGGCGCGGACGAGGGCGGTGCGGACGCGCTCGGCGAGCTCGCCGGCGGCCTTGTTGGTGAACGTCAGACCGAGGACCTGCTCGGGCGCGACCTGGCCCGTGCCGACCAGCCAGACCACCCGGGCGGCCATCACCGTCGTCTTGCCGGAGCCGGCTCCGGCCACGATGACCTGCGGGGCGGGCGGCGCGATGATGCAGGCCGTCTGCTCCGGGGTGAACGGGATGCCGAGCAGCTCCTTGAGCTGCTCGGGGTCGGTGATGCGTGCGGTCACCCGAAAGAGGCTAACGGGGACCACCGACAGCGCGGTCCGGTCAGGCGCGGCGGGGCCGGGCCGCGCGGCCGGTCACCGCGGCCGGTCGGGGGCGGTCCGGTCAGGCGCGGCGGGCCAGGCCCCGTGGCCTTCGTCACCGCGGCCGGTCGCTGCGGCCGGTCCCGGTCAGGCCGGGGTGCCCGGGTCCAGCTTGGACAGGTCGACGGTCTCGTCGGCGGGCGGGACGACGACCTTCACGGGCTTGTCGTAGTCGGAGAGGGTCACGGATCCCGGCTCGGAGCCGCCCTTCTTGACCGTCTTCAGGATGTAGGGCTTCCCGCGCTCCGAGACGGACACGGTGGTGGTCTCACCGCCCGGCTTCTTCTTGATCAGGGTGGCGACGGGTGTGCCGTTCACCTCACCGTCGCGGCCGCGGACCAGTCCGGTGCGGTCCTCCTTGTCCTTGCCGAGGTCGGCGAGGAGGGCCTTCAGGTCGCAGACGCCGCTGAGACCCTCGGTGCCGGGTTGGCCCTGCGGGATCTTCAGCCAGCGCCCCTTGAGCAGTTCGATCGTCGCGTCGATCTGCGCGGGCGGCATGCCCTGGGAGGTCATGGAGGCCCGCCAGAAGGCCTCGTCGCCCTTCATGTACGTGACGCGGCCGGTCTGGCGGAGCTCGGCGGCGCCGCCCTGGAGTCTGATGGCGCCGGTGCACTCGCTCTTGTCGTTGACGGAGAAGTCGACGTCCAGCGGCTGCCCGCCGGAGACGACCCGGCCGGTCATGCGCAGCGAGGTCGCGGACTGGGTGGCGGTGACGGCCCGGGCGCCGATCTGGTCGGCGGTGAGGCCCTTGAAGGGGTCGGGCGAGGGGCTGGGGGCGGCCGGTACGGCGGCCACGGGTGGGACCGGGGCGGCCGGGGCGGCGGGTGCGACGGGCGCGGCGCCGGCGATCAGGGCGGTGCAGACGACGGTGGCGGCGCGAAGTGTGGTGGACGCCATGCGAGCCTCCTCGCGGTCTTCCCGATATTCCAGCGTGCCGGAGGGGACGGGGGCTCGCGAGTCCGGGGCCGCGGCGGCCCGGGGGGAGGGCGTCAGTCCACGACGTGGCGGCCCTCCGGGCGGGCGCTGCACGAGGCGCGGAAGGTGCAGGTCGTGCAGTGCTGGCCGGTGGTCGGGGTGAAGCGCTCGTCGAGGACCCGGCCGGCGGCGGTGGCGAGGAGACCGCCGATCCACTCGCCGTCGAGCGGCTGCTGGGCCTGGACCTTGGGGAGCGCGTCCCCGCCCTCCTTCTTGGGGGCGGCCTGCCGCAGGTGGACGAGTTCGGCGCCGCCGGGTTCGGGAGTGCGGCCGCCGAAGACCTCGTCGACGGCGCCCTCGCGGACGGCGAGCTGGTAGACGGCGAGCTGCGGGTGGTGGGCGACCTCGTCCTTCGTGGGCGCGGACTTGCCGGTCTTGAAGTCGACGACGTAGGCGCGGCCCTGTTCGTCGGTCTCGACGCGGTCCATGGAGCCGCGGATGCGGACCTGGTACTCGCCCGCGCCCAGCGTCACGTCGAAGTCGTGCTCGGTGGCGGCGGGTGTGCGCCCGGCGCGGTCCATGACGTGCCAGTGCAGGAAGCGCTCCAGGGCGATCCGGGCGTTCCGCTTCTCCTGCGCGGACTTCCACGGCGCGTCGAACGCGAGGGCGTCCCACACGGAGTCGAGCCGGGCCATGAGCACGTCGAGGTCGGCGGGGGTACGGCCGGAGGCGACCTCGTCGGCGAGGACGTGCACGACGTTGCCGAAGCCCTGGGCGGCGGTCGCCGGGGCGTCGGCCTTGACCTCGCGGCCCAGGAACCACTGGAGGGCGCAGGTGTTGGCGAGCTGGTGGAGGGCGGAGCCGGAGAGGGCCACCGGGTGGTCCCGGTCGCGCAGCGGCACGGCGCTGCGGGTCGGCTCGGCGAGGCCCCACCAGCGGTCGGGGTGGGCGGCGGGGACGAGCGGGTGGCCGTCCTCGTCGGCGAGGGCGGCGAGCCGGGCGAGCCGTTCAGCGGCGGCGGCGCGCAGGGCGGGCGAGGCGTCCGGGTCGACGGTGGTCGCGCGCAGCTCGGCGACGAGCGCGGCGACGGCGAGCGGGCGGCGGGGCCGCCCGGTCACCTCCTTCGGCTCCACGCCGAGTTCGGTGAGGAAACGGGAGGGCTGGTCGCCGTCCTCGGCCGGGGCCTTGACGGCGGTGACGACGAGCCGGTCGCGGGCGCGGGTGGCGGCGACGTAGAAGAGGCGGCGCTCCTCGGCGAGGAGGGCGCCGGGGGTGAGCGGCTCGGCGAGCCCGTCACGGCCGATCCGGTCGGCTTCGAGGAGGGAGCCGCGGCGGCGCAGGTCGGGCCAGAGGCCCTCCTGGACGCCGGCGACGACCACCAGGCCCCACTCGAGGCCCTTGGAGCGGTGGGCGGTCACGAGGCGGACGGCGTCGGGGCGGGTGTGGCGGCGGGTGAGGGTGTCCGCGGCGATGTCCTGGGCGTCGAGCTCCTCCAGGAAGTTGAGCGCGCCGCGCCCGCCGACCCGGTCCTCGGCGCGGGCGGCGGTCTCGAACAGCGCGCAGACCGCGTCCAGGTCCCGGTCGGCGTTGCGCCCGGCGGTGCCGCCGCGCAGGGAGGCGCGCTCGAGGCGGCCGGGCCAGGGCGTGCCGTTCCAGAGCAGCCACAGCGCCTCCTCGGCGGTGCCGCCCGCGGCCAGCCTGTTCCGCGCGGCCCGCAGCAGCTCCCCGAGCCGCCTCGCCCCGCGCGCGTACGACTGGTCGTGGGCGACCAGCCGCTCCGGCTCGGCGAGCGCCCGCGCGAGCAGCACGTCCGACGGCGGCGGCACCTTGTTCCCGCCGGCCCGCTCCTCGTCCCGCAGCGCGCGCCCGAGCCGGCGCAGATCGGCGGGGTCCATCCCGGCGAGCGGCGAGGCGAGCAGCGCGACGGCGGTCTCGGTGTCGAGCCAGGAGACGCCGGTGGGGGTCCGACCGCCGTCGGAGGCCGCCGCGGTGTCGGGGACCGCCGCGTCAACGGCCTCCGGAGCCTCGGGGGCCGCCGCGTCAGGGGCCTCCGCGGCCTCGGAAGCCTCCGTGTCATCAGGGGCCTCCGGCTCCGTCTGCGTCTGCGCGCTGCCCGCCGCCGCTGCCGCCGCCCGCAGGGCGAGCAGGAGAGGGGCGACGGCCGGTTCGTGGCGCAGCGGGGTGTCCGCGGCGTCGGTCTCCACCGGGACGCCGGCCGAGGTGAGGGCGCGGCGGAGGGTGGTGAGAGGGGCCGTGGAGCGGGTGAGGACGGCCATGTCGTGCCAGGGGACGCCGTCCTCCAGGTGGGCGCGGCGGAGGAGGTCGGCGATGTTGTCCGTCTCGGTGGAGGGTGTCGGGTACGTGTAGACCTCGGCGCGGCCGCCGTCCCGTACCGGCGCGAGCTCGCGGTGGGCGCGGACCCGGTCGGCGGGCAGGCGGGGCAGCGGCATCCGCTGGGTGAGCAGCCGGGTGGCGCCAAGGAGCGCGGCGCCCGAGCGGCGGGAGGTGCCCAGGACGCGGACGCTCCCCCCGAAAGCGGCCGGGAAGTCGAGGATGCCGTTCACGTCGGCGCCGCGGAAGGCGTAGATCGACTGGTCGGGGTCGCCGAACGCGACCACCGGCGCTGCGGACCCGGCGGCGAGACCGCGCAGCAGCCGCACCTGCGCCGGGTCGGTGTCCTGGTACTCGTCGACGAAGATCGCGTCGTAGGGGGGCAGCGTGCCGGCGGTGGCGGACTCCACCAGGAGGACCGCCCGGTGGACCAGCTCCGTGTAGTCGAGGACGCCCTGGAGGTCCATGACGTCCAGGTACTCGGCGAGGAAGCCGGCCGCGGCCCGCCAGTCGGGGCGGCCGACCCGGCGCGCGAAGGCGTCGAGGGCGCCCGGCCCGAGGCCCAGTTCACGCGAGCGCGCGATGACGGCGCGCACCTCGTCGGCGAAGCCGCGCGTGGTGAGGCAGGCGCGCAGTTCGTCCGGCCAGCGCACGTGCCCGAGGCCGAGCTTCTCCAGGTCGATCTGGCCGGCGAGCAGTTCGCGTACGGCCAGGTCCTGCTCGGGGCCGGACAGCAGCCGGAGCGGCTCCGCGAACAGGTCGGCGTCCTGGTGGGCGCGGACGAGGGCGTAGCAGTACGAATGGAAGGTGGTGGCCTGCGGCGGGCGGCTTCCGCCGAGCCGGGCCGCCATCCGGTCGCGGAGTTCCACCGCGGCCTTGCGGCTGAAGGTGAGGACCAGGAGGCGTTCCGGGTCGGCGCCGCGCTCCACGCGCGCCGCGACGGCCTCGACCAGCGTCGTGGTCTTCCCGGTGCCCGGTCCGGCGAGGACCAGAAGCGGTCCGGCCGCGTGCTCAACCACCGCCCGCTGCGCTGCGTCAAGCACAGGGGGCCGCACCGGTGCCGGCACGGCCCGCACCAGCCGGTACGCGCCGGGGCCCCGCGTGGACGCGAGGGTGGAGGAGGAAGTCACGTGGGTCGCCGGTCCTGCTGGTCTGTGTGCGGGGTGCTCGGGGTTCGCCGGGGTCCCGGGGTTCGCCGGGATCCCGGGGTCGGCCGGGTCACCGGTGTTCGCCGGGTCACCGGAGTTCGCCGGATGCCCCAGGTTCTCGGAGGTCTCCGGTGAGAAACGCGAGCTTCGACGTTACGCGATCCCGGCGCCGTACCCCACGTGTCACGCCGTCAGGCGCGGCACCCGGCCGCCCCGGGCCGTCAGCCACGGCACCCGGCGCTCCCGTACCCGGCCGCCCCGAGCCGTCAGCCACGGCACCCCGCCGTCCCGTACCCGGCCGCCCCGAGCCATCAGCCACGGCACCCCGCCGTCCCGTATCCGACCGCCCCGCTCCCCCGGGCGCGGCGCCCACCGGTACCGGGTCGGCGTACCCCGCGTCCTCAGTCCTCCGCGCCGTCCCATCGCGCCCGCCGCATGTCCACCTTGATCCGGCCCTCGCCCCTGGGGTCCCGCAGCGGTGTGCCCTCCGCGCGGTAGTGGCCGAGGGCGCGGTGCTCGTGGCCCGGGAGCAGGGCGCCGTCCGCGCGCACCACGCGCCACCACGGCACGGAGCCGCCGTAGAGCGCCATGACCCGGCCGACCTGGCGCGGCCCTCCCTCGCCGAGCCACTCCGCGACGTCCCCGTAGGTCATCACCCGGCCGGGCGGGATCTCCTCGGCGACCTGAAGGACCCGTTCCGCATACTCGGGCAGCTCGGGCAGCTCCTCGTTCTCCATTCGGCCCATCCTGCCTCACCCCACCGACAACCCCCTGATGCCTCCGAACGGCCCCTCTTCGTGCCACCATCGTCCGGGCGGTGACTGGTGATACGAGAACAAGAACACGCACAGCGGCAAGAAGAAGCGACCACGACGGAACGGCATGCAGAGACGGACATGGTGATGGCGCACGACATCCCGCCTCCGGGGGAGGCCGGGCCTGGCACGCCCCGTCCGCCCGAGCGCGTATCCGGCGACGAGCCGCTGCTCGCCGCGCGGGTGCACCGGCCGTCCGACCTGATGCGGCTGCTCATCGGCGTGCTCGCCATCGCCCTGGTCCTCGCCGTCGCCGCCTTCGCCCACGGCACCACCTCCGGTCTCGAGCAGGACATCAACAAGGGCGCCGGCGGTGCGCCCGACGTTTTCGTCAAGATCGCCGGCCTCGTCTCGTCCATCGCCGTCCTGCTCGTGCCCGTGGCCTTCGCCATCGAACGCCTGGTCAAACGTGACGGGCTGCGGATCGCCGACGGCGTGCTCGCGGCCGTCCTCGCGCACGGCGTGACCCTCGCCACCGACCTGTGGGTGGCGCGGGCGGCGCCCGGCACCATCCAGGACGCGCTGACCCAGCCGCAGTCCGGCGGCGGGCTCACCGACCCGGTGCACAACTACCTGGCACCGGTCATCGCCTACATGACCGCCGTCGGCATGGCCCGCAGACCGCGCTGGCGCGTGGCGCTGTGGGTGGTGCTGCTGCTGGACGCGTTCACGATGCTCGTCGCCGGCTACACGACCGCCTTCTCGATCATCCTCACCGTGCTGATCGGCTGGACCGTGGCGTACGGCACGCTCTACGCGGTCGGTTCGCCGAACGTCCGGCCGACCGGGCAGACGCTGCTCGCCGGTCTGCGCCGGGTCGGCTTCAAGCCGGTGACGGCGCTGCGCGCCGAGGGCGTGCCGGAGTCGGCGGACAGCGGGGACCGGGGCCGCCGCTACATCGTGACCCTGGAGGACGGGCCGCCGCTCGACGTGACGGTGGTCGACCGCGAGCAGCAGGCGCACGGCTTCTTCTACCGGGCCTGGCGCCGCATCACCCTGCGCGCCGTCACCACCCGCCGCTCGATCGTGTCGCTGCGGCAGGCCCTGGAGCAGGAGGCGCTGCTCGCGTACGCGGCGATCGCGGCGGGCGCGAACGCGCCGAAGCTGATCGCCACCTCCGAGCTCGGTCCCGACGCGGTGATGCTCGTGTACGAGCACCTGGGCGGCCGGACCCTGGACTCGCTCGACGACGGGGAGATCACCGACGACCTGGTGCGCAGCGCCTGGCGGCAGGTGAAGGCGCTCCAGTCGCGCCGGATCGCGCACCGCAGGCTCGCGGGAGACGCGATTCTGGTGGATCGTTCCGGCAGGGTGATCCTCACGGATCTGCGCGGCGGTGAGATCGCCGCCGGCGACCTGGTGCTGCGGATGGACATCGCCCAGTTGCTGACCACGCTCGGTCTGCGGGTGGGCGCCGAGCGGGCGGTGGCGGCCGCCGTGGAGGTGCTCGGGCCGGACGCGATCGCCGACTGTCTGCCGCTGCTCCAGCCGATCGCGCTGAGCCGGTCGACCCGCGCTGAGCTGCGGCGCCTCGCCCGCGAGCGGTCCAAGCGGGAGCGTGAGGCGGTGCTCGCGGCCTCCGAGGCGGCGAAGCAGGCCCGGGCGGAGGCACGGGCGCAGGCGAACCTGGCGCCGGACCGGAAGGTGGCGCGGGCCGAGAAGCAGGCCGACAAGAAGGCGGAGAAGCGGGCGCTCGACGAGGCCCTGGACGAGGCCCGCGAGGAGGACCTGCTGGCGCAGATCCGCCAGCAGGTGCTGCTGATCCGGCCGCAGGCTCCGGTGGAGCCGGTCCGTCTCGAGCGGATCAAACCGCGGACGCTCGTCAGTCTCATCGCGGGCGCCGTCGCCGCGTACTTCCTGCTCTCGCAGATCGCCCGGACGCCGCTGTCGACGGTCAGCGAGGCGGACTGGCGGTGGGTGGCCGCGGCCGTGCTCTTCTCGGCGATCAGCTATGTGGCGGCGGCGATGAGCCTGCTCGGCTTCGTGCCGGAGCGGGTCGGGTTCTGGCGGACGGTGGTGGCGCAGGTCGCCGGGTCGTTCGTGAAGATCGTGGCCCCGGCGGCGGTCGGCGGCGTGGCCCTGAACACCCGTTTCCTGCAGCGCTCGGGCGTACGGCCGGGGCTCGCGGTCGCCAGCGTCGGGGCCTCGCAGCTCTTCGGTCTCGGCGCGCACATCCTGCTCCTGCTGGCCTTCGGCTATCTGACCGGCACGGAGGAGTCGCAGTCGTTCTCGCCGTCGAGGACGGTCATCGCCGGTCTGCTGACGGTCGCGGTGCTCGTGCTCGTGGTGACGGCGATCCCGTTCATGCGGAAGTTCGTGTCGACCCGGCTGCGCTCGCTGTTCGCGGGTGTGGTGCCGCGCATGCTGGACGTGCTCCAGCGGCCCGGGAAGCTGCTCACGGGCATCGGCGGCATGCTGCTGCTGACCGGTTCGTTCGTCTTCTGTCTCGACGCGTCGATCCGCGCCTTCGGGCACGGCGAGGTGACGATCAGCTACGCGAGCGTCGCCGTCGTCTTCCTCGCGGGCAACGCGCTCGGCTCCGCCGCGCCGACCCCGGGCGGCGTCGGCGCGGTCGAGGGCGCGCTCACCTTCGGTCTGGTCGCGGTCGGCAACCTCCCTCTGGAGGTCGCCACCCCGGCCGTGCTGCTGTACCGGCTCCTGACCCTGTGGCTGCCGGTCCTGCCGGGCTGGATCTGCTTCAACTGGCTGACGAAGCGGGAAGCCCTCTAGACACCCCTCCACACCCCTCCACACGCCTTCCGGAAGCGGGCCTTCTAGAAGACGGCCACGAGGAACACCAGCAGCAGCACCGAGCAGCCCACCTCCACCGCGCCCACCACCGGCACCTTCAGCCCGCGCCCCGTCAGGACGGCCGCCCGTGCGAGGTACACCGCGAAGGGAACGGCGAGCCACGGGTCCAGGAGCGTCGCGGCCACCAGCGCGCAGGCGTGGTACGCGACCGAGCCGCGCCGGTAGGCGGCCGAGTTCCGTTCGCGGATCATCGTCTTCACGTACGGGACGGTGCCGGCGAAGTAGAGCAGGCAGGCGAGCGCCGGCCCCAGGCCCTCGGCGAGGGTGCCGCCGCCGGCCCGGAGGGCGACGAGGAGCATCCCGCAGGCCGGGACGACGGCCGCGATCCCGTTGAGCAGGGTCCGCTCCCGGTTGACCCGCGCGTGCCAGGCGTTGACCGCGAGGAAGGGGCTCATGGCAGCGACGGCCAGCAGCAGCCACGGGTGGAGGGCCGCGAGCGGCAGGCCGACGGCGGCCAGTGCGGCGCCGAGGACGACGGCCGGGCGGACGTGCCGGGCCGCGGCGCGCGGATTGCGCGAGAGGCGGCGCAGCCGTAGCCACTGCTGGGCGTGGTAGGTCGCGAGGTAGGCCAGCAACCAGGCCACGAACAGCGGCAGTTGGACCCACGCCGGGTCGCCGAGCAGGACGCCGGCCGCGTACGGCACGGCGAGCATCGCCCAGGCTCCGTGCTGGTCCGGGATCCATCGTCGTATCCGTCGTCCGGAGGCGCTCACCACGTCAGCCTCACACGCCGTCCGGCGGGACGAATGCGGGATTTGGTCACCGTTCGAAGGGACCATCGGCCCCGTTCCGTGCCGGTTCGCCGGTTCTAGGGTCGAACTGTTGGCAGCAGTGTCGTGAAGGAGCCAGACGTGTCGATGGAGCCGAACGCCGCCGAGACCCTTCTCCGCGCGGGGAGGTTCTTCTCCCGCGCCGCAGGCGCCGAGGTCTCCGGGGACCTGCGCTCGGTGCACCTCACCGGGGGCCGTGAGGGCGAGTCCTTCTACCGGGACCGGTGGAGCCACGACAAGGTCGTGTACTCCACCCACGGGGTCAACTGCACGGGCTCGTGCCGGTGGAAGGTGTACGTCAAGGACGGGATCATCACCTGGGAGACCCAGGCCACCGACTATCCGTCCGTCGGCCCCGACCGGCCCGAGTACGAGCCGCGTGGCTGCCCCCGCGGCGCCTCCTTCTCCTGGTACAGCTACTCCCCCACCCGGGTCCGCTACCCGCACGTCCGCGGCACGCTCCTGTCGATGTACCGGGAGGCGAAAAAGCGACTGAAGGACCCGGTGCTCGCCTGGGCGGACATCCAGCGCGACCCGGTGCGCCGCCGCACCTACCAGCAGGCCCGCGGCAAGGGCGGGCTCGTGCGGGCGAGCTGGGAGGAGGCGATCGAGATCGCCGCCGCCGCGCACGTCCACACCATCAGGGAGCACGGCCCGGACCGGGTGGCCGGCTTCTCGCCGATCCCCGCGATGTCGATGGCCTCGCACGCGGCGGGCGCCCGCTTCCACTCGCTCATCGGCGCGCCAATGCTGTCCTTCTACGACTGGTACGCGGACCTGCCGGTGGCCTCGCCGCAGGTGTTCGGCGACCAGACCGACGTACCGGAGTCGGGTGACTGGTGGGACGCGGCCTACCTCCTGATGTGGGGCTCCAACGTGCCCGTCACGCGCACGCCGGACGCGCACTGGATGACGGAGGCCCGCTACCGGGGCCAGAAGGTCGTCACCGTGTCGCCGGACTTCGCGGACAACACCAAGTTCGCCGACGAGTGGATGCACCCGCACCCGGGCACCGACGGCGCCCTCGCGCTAGCGATGGGGCACGTGGTGCTCAAGGAGTTCTTCGTCGACCGCGAGACCCCGTTCTTCGCGGACTACGTGCGGACCTACACCGACCTGCCGTTCCTGGTGACCCTGCGGGAGACCGGACGGGGCCTGGTGCCGGGGAAGTTCGTGACCGCCGCCGATCTCGGCCTGGACACCGAGAACGCCGAGTGGAAGACCGTCCTCGTCGACGACGCCACCGGCGCGCCCGTCGTGCCGAACGGCACGCTGGGCCACCGCTGGGGCACCGGCGGCGAGCCGGACTGGAACCTGGACCTCGGGGACGTGCGGCCCCGGCTCTCCCTCCTGGAGGAGGGCGAGGCCGCCGAGGTGGTGCTGCCGCGCTTCGACGAGGAGGGCGAAGTGCTGCGCCGGGGCGTCCCGGTGCGACGCCTCGGCGACCGCCTCGTCACCACCGTGTACGACCTGCTGCTCGCCCAGTACGGCGTCGGCCGCCCCGGTCTTCCCGGCGACTGGCCCGGCTCGTACGAGGACGCCGCCGCGCCCGGCACGCCCGCCTGGCAGGAGACGCTGACCTCGGTCCCCGCGGCGCAGGTCGCCCGCGTCGCCCGGGAGTTCGCGGACACCGCCGAGCGCTCGCGGGGCCGCTGCATGATCCTCATGGGCGCGGGCACCAACCACTGGTTCCACTCCGAGACGATCTACCGCGCCTTCCTCGCCCTGCTCACCCTCACCGGCTGCCAGGGCCGCAACGGCGGCGGCTGGGGCCACTACGTGGGCCAGGAGAAGTGCCGGCCGGTGACCGGCTGGGCCACGCTCGCCTCCGCGAGCGACTGGGGCCGGCCGCCGCGGCACATGATCGGCGCGGGCTGGTTCTACCTCCACACCGACCAGTGGCGGTACGACACGCTGCCGGCCGAGTCGCTGGCCTCCCCGCTCGGCGAGGGCCGGTTCGCGGGTCTCTCGGGCGCCGACTGCCTCGCGGCGGCGGCCCGGATGGGCTGGATGCCCTCGTACCCCACCTTCGACCGCAACCCGCTCGACCTGGGCGAGCAGGCGGACCCGGTCGGCGACACCGTGCGGGCGCTCCAGGACGGCACGCTGGGCTTCGCGGGCGAGGACCCGGACGCGCCGGAGAACTGGCCGCGGGTGCTCACCGTGTGGCGGGCGAACCTGCTCGGCTCCTCCTCCAAGGGCAACGAGTACTTCCTCCGGCACCTGCTCGGCACCCACTCCAACCTGCCGGAGGGCGGGCCGCGTTGCTCGCCGCGCGACGTCACCTGGCGGGACGAGGACGTCGAGGGCAAGCTCGACCTGCTCCTGTCGCTCGACTTCCGGATGACGTCCACGACCCTGCTGTCGGACATCGTGCTGCCGGCCGCCACCTGGTACGAGAAGCACGACCTGTCGTCCACGGACATGCACCCCTTCCTGCACGCCTTCACCCCGGCCGTCGACCCGCCCTGGCAGGCCCGCTCGGACTACGACGCCTTCCTCGCACTGGCCCGCCGCTTCGGCGAGCTGGCGAAGGAGCACCTGGGCGTGCGCAGGGACCTGGTGGCGACCGCGCTCCAGCACGACACCCCGGGCGGCGAGATGGCGCAGCCGGGCGGGGTGGCCCTCGACTGGTCGAAGGGCGAGTGCCCTCCGGTGCCGGGGCGGAGCATGTACAACCTGACGGTCGTGGAGCGGGACTACGGGGCGGTGGGCGAGAAGTTCGCCGCGCTGGGGCCGCTCGTCGACGAACTGGGCGTCACCACGAAGGCGGTCACCTTCGAGGTCGGCGAGGAGGTCGCGTACCTGGGCGAGAAGAACGGCCGGGTGCGGGGCGGCGTCGCCGACGGCCGGCCGCGGCTGGACACGGCGCAGCGGGCCTGCGAGGCGATCCTCTCGCTCTCCGGGACGTCGAACGGGCGCCTGGCCACCCAGGGCTTCGAGACGCTGGAGAAGCGGGTCGGCACGGAGATGGCGCACCTGGCGGCGGAGGCCGAGGGCAGGCGGATCACCTTCGCGGACACGCAGGCCCGGCCGGTGCCGGTGATCACCTCGCCGGAGTGGTCGGGCAGCGAGTCGGGCGGGCGCCGCTACACCGCCTTCACCGTCAACACCGAACACCTCAAGCCCTGGCACACGCTCACCGGGCGGCAGCACTTCTTCCTCGACCACGACTGGATCCACGAGGTCGGCGAGGCCCTGCCGGTCTACAAGCCGCCGCTGGACATGCACCGTCTCTACGGGGAGCCGGAGCTGGGTTCGACGGACGGACGGGAGGTCGCGGTCCGCTATCTCACCCCGCACAACAAGTGGGCGATCCACTCCCAGTACCAGGACAACCTGTACATGATGACGCTCGGCCGCGGCGGGCAGACGATCTGGATGTCCCCGCAGGACGCCGAGGCGATCGGCGTCAGGGACAACGACTGGATCGAGGCCGTCAACCGCAACGGCGTGGTCACGGCCCGCGCGATCGTCTCGCACAAGATGCCGGCCGGCACGGTCTACATGAACCACGCGCAGGAGCGCACGGTCGGCGTGCCGAAGACGGAGCGGACCGGCCGCCGCGGCGGCATCCACAACTCGCTGACCCGCGTGATGCTCAAGCCGACCCATCTGGTCGGCGGCTACGCCCAGTTGACCTGGGCCTTCAACTACCTCGGCCCGACCGGGAACCAGCGCGACGAGGTGACGGTGATCCGCCGCCGCGACCAGAAGGTGGAGTACTGATCCCATGCCCCGTGACAAGGTCACCATCGGACGCGTCATGGCCCAGGTGGCGATGGTCATGAACCTCGACAAGTGCATCGGCTGCCACACCTGCTCGGTCACCTGCAAGCAGGCGTGGACCAACCGGCAGGGCACCGAGTACGTCTGGTTCAACAACGTCGAGACGCTGCCCGGCCAGGGCTATCCGCGCCGCTGGGAGGACCAGGAGCGCTGGAAGGGCGGCTGGGAGCGGACCCGCTCGGGGCGGCTGCGGCTGCGGGCCGGCGGCCGGCTGAAGCGGCTCGGGCAGATCTTCGCCAATCCCGAGCTGCCGGAGCTCGACGACTACTACCAGCCGTGGACGTACGAATACCGGAACCTGACCGAGGCGCCGGCGGGCGACGACCTGCCCGTGGCCCGCCCGGTCTCCCAGCTCACCGGCGAGCCGCTCGACACGGTCGAGTGGGGCCCGAACTGGGACGACAACCTGGGCGGCGCGCCCGAGCACGGCCCGAAGGACCCGCTGGTCGAGAAGGTCCGGGCCCGCCGCGACGAGGTCGGGGAGAAGATCCGCTTCGAGTTCGAGCAGAGCTTCATGTTCTATCTGCCCCGGATCTGCGAGCACTGCCTGAACCCGGCGTGCGTCTCGTCGTGCCCGTCGGGGGCGATGTACAAGCGGGAGGAGGACGGGATCGTCCTGGTCGACCAGGACGCCTGCCGGGGCTGGCGGATGTGCGTGACGGGCTGCCCGTACAAGAAGGTGTACTTCAACCACGCGACCGGCAAGGCGGAGAAGTGCACGTTCTGCTTCCCGCGCGTGGAGGTCGGCATGCCGACGGTCTGCTCCGAGACCTGCGTCGGCCGCATGCGCTACCTGGGCGTGATGCTGTACGACGCCGACAAGGTGGCCGAGGCGGCCGCCGTGGAGGACGAGCACGACCTGTACCCGGCGCAGCTGGAGGCGTTCCTCGATCCGCACGACCCGGCGGTGGCCGCGGCGGCCCGGGCGTCGGGGATCACCGAGGAGTGGCTGGACGCGGCCCGCCGCTCGCCCGTGTACGACCTGATCGCCACCTACCAGGTCGCGCTGCCGCTGCACCCGGAGTACCGGACGATGCCGATGGTCTGGTACGTGCCCCCGCTCTCCCCGGTCGTCGACGCGGTCGCGGCGACGGGCCGGGACGGCGAGGACGCGGGCAACCTCTTCGGCGCGATCGACGCGCTGCGGATCCCGGTCGAGTACCTGGCGGAGCTGCTGACGGCCGGCGACACGTATCCGGTGGAGGCGGTGCTGCGGCGCATGGCGGCGATGCGCGCCTACATGCGGGCCGTGAACCTGGGCGAGGAGCGGGACGAGTCGGTCGCGAAGGCGGTCGGCCTGACGGGCGAGGAGATGGAGGACATGTTCCGGCTGCTCGCGGTCGCCAAGTACGAGGACCGGTACGTGATCCCGACGGCGGCGCGCGCGGACGCGGACGCGCTCGCCGACGCGCATCCGCTGGAGGCGGAGTGCCCGGTGGCCGAGAAGCGCGTGATGCTGAACCTCGGCCCGACGAGGAGGTCGGCGTGAACCCCACCGCCGTCGTCCGGCTGGTCGCCGCACGCTGTCTGCAGTACCCGGACGAGCTGCTGTACGCCGAACTGCCCCTGCTGCGGGCCGCCCTGGACGAGCTGCCGGAGCCGGGTCCCCTGGCCGGCTTCCTCGGTCACGTCGAGGGCACCGACCCGATGGACCTCGCCGCGCACTACACGGACACCTTCGACACCCGCAACCGCCGCTGCCTCTACCTGACCTGGTGGACGGACGGCGACACCCGGCGCCGGGGCCTGGCGCTGGTGCGGATGAAGCGGATCTACCGCGCGCACGGTCTGGAGTTCGCCGGTGACGAGCTGCCGGACTTCCTGCCCGCGGCCCTGGAGTTCGCCGGGCAGCACGTCGACGCCGGTACGGAGCTGCTCCAGGAGCACCGGGCCGGTCTGGAGCTGCTGCGGCTCGCGCTCGCCGCCACCGGCACCCCGTACACCCGCGTCCTCGAAGCCGTCTGCGCGACCCTGCCCGGGCCCTCCCCCGCCACCAGGCAGGAGGCGAAGGCGCTGGCCCGCTCCGGCCCGCCGCGCGAGCTGGTCGGACTCGAACCCTTCGGCCCCGGGGTGGAGCTGCCGTGGCCGACGACCCGCCCGGAAGGGATCACACGCTGATGGACCTGTTGCTCTGGGGCGTGCTGCCCTACGTCTCGGTCGTCCTGCTCGTCGCGGGCACGGTCTGGCGCGGGCGCCACGACCGCTTCGGCATCACCACCCACTCCTCGCAGCTGCACGAGTCGCGGCTGCTGCGGATCGGCTCGCCGCTGTTCCACTTCGGCATGGCGTTCGTGGTCCTCGGACACGTCGTCGGTCTGCTGGTCCCCATGTCGTGGACCGACGCGATCGGGCTGAGCGACCACGCCTACCACCTGATGGCGGTGTCCACCGGCGCCGTCGCCGGAGTCGCCGCGGCCGTCGGCATCGGCATCCTCGTCTTCCGCCGGCTGCGGGTGCCGGCGGTGCGGCGGGCGAGTCTGCGCAGCGACCGCGTGATGTACGGGGTGCTGCTGGGCGCGATGGCGCTCGGGCTGCTCGCCACCGTCCTCAACTCGACCGGCACGACGGACGGCTACAACTACCGGGAGGGCGTCTCGGTCTGGTTCCGCTCGCTGTTCACGCTGCGGCCGGACTGGTCGCTGATGGCGGGGGCGCCGCTGGTGTTCAAGCTGCACGTGCTGTTCGGGTTCACGCTCTTCGCGCTCGTCCCGTACTCCCGGCTCGTCCACATGTTCGCCGCTCCGGTGAAGTACCTCTTCCGGCCCTTCGTGGTCTACCGGCGCCGCCGCCCCGGCGGGGTCGCCGTCCGCGAGCCGAAGCGCGGCTGGGACCGGGTGTCCTGACCGGCGGGCCGGTGCCGGGCCGCCACCCACATGGCCCCCTGCCCCGCGCGGGCGTACGCCGGGCGGCCCACGATGGGGGCATGCCGATCTCCGCCGCCCAGCGTCCCGCCCGGCGCGCTGCCCAGAGCGCCGCCCTGCTGACCGCGACCGCTCTGCTCGCCGCGACCGCCGGGTGCTCCGACGACGGAGGCTCGGCGACGCCCGAGTCCACCGGTCCGAGCGGGCTCGACGCGCTCGCGGCGCAGCGGCTCGAATGGGGGCCGTGCCTGCCGCCGTCCCCGGCGGAGGGCGGCGGTCCCGCACCCACGCCGCTGCCCGGCGGGACGCCGTGGGAGTGCACCTTCATGACGGCGCCGCTCGACTACGCCAAGCCCGACGGCGAGACCGTCGACCTGGCCCTGATCCGCGCCAGGGCCGCCGACCGCGGCCGGCGGATCGGCTCGCTCCTGTTCAACTTCGGCGGCCCCGGCGGCTCCGGCGTCACCGGCCTGCCCGGCTTCGCGAGCGACTTCGAGACCCTCCGCTCCCGCTACGACCTGGTCTCCTTCGACCCGCGCGGGGTCGGCCGCAGCGCACCCGTCGAGTGCGCGAGCGACAAGGAGCTCGACGCCTTCTACGCGCTCGACTTCATGCCCGACGACGCCGCCGAGGAGCGGACCCTCTCCGACGCGCAGAAGAAGTACGCGAACGGCTGCGAGAAGAACTCCGGACCCCGGCTCCCCCACGTGGGCACCGAGAACGCCGCCCGCGACATGGACCTGATGCGCCGGGTCCTCGGCGACGACAAGCTCCACTACTTCGGCATCTCGTACGGCACCGAGCTCGGCGGCGTGTACGCCCACCTCTTCCCCCGGAACGTCGGCCGCGCCGTCTTCGACGCGGTCGTCGACCCCTCGGCGGGCGTGGAGGAGGGCGCACTCGGCCAGGCGCGCGGCTTCCAGCTCGCGCTGGACAACTTCGCCAAGGACTGCGTGGACCGCGCCGAGGAGTGCGTGCTGCCGGGCTCGACGGTCGCCGAGATCGAGGAGTTCGTCATCGGCCTGCTCGCCGAGCTCGACGCGAAGCCGATCGCGGGCATCGGCGACCGCAAGCTCACCCAGACCCAGGCCGCCAACGGCATCGCGCAGGCGCTGTACTCGCAGGAGTTCTGGCCCTATCTGGAGCAGGGCCTCGACGAGGCCGACGGCGGCAACGGCGCGCTGCTGCTCGCCCTGTCGGACTCGATGAACGGCCGCAGCCAGACCGGGAGTTACAGCAACATCCAGGCGGCGAACGCCGCCATCAACTGCGTCGACTTCAAGGAGCGCTACACCCTCGGCCAGGCCAAGGAGCGGCTCCCCGAGTTCCGCAAGACCTCCCCGGTGTTCGGCGACTTCATGGGCTGGGCCCTCGCCAACTGCTCCCCGTGGCCGGTGCCCGGGACCTGGGAGAACCCGGACGTCTCCGCCGCCGGCTCCGCCCCGATCCTGGTCATCGGCAACACCGGCGACCCGGCCACGCCGTACGAGGGCGCCCGCTCCATGGTCGAGGCCCTCGGCAAGGGCGTCGGCGTGGAGCTCACGTACAAGGGCCAGGGCCACGGCGCCTACAGCAGCGGCGACGCGTGCGTGAAGGCCGCGACGGACGCCTACCTGCTCGAAGGCAAGGTGCCGGCCTCCGGGACCGTCTGCCCGTAGCGCGTCCGGCGCCGCCTACGATGGCGGTCCGGTACGGATCAGGGGGTGGCGCATGGGGCGCTCGTTCATACGCGGTGGCATACGTACGGGGGCGGCCCTCGCCGTCGGAGGACTGCTCGCGGCGGGCTGTACGGCCTCCGGTGACGGCGCCGTCGCCGGTGACGACCCCAAGCCCGCGGCGACCAGCCCGTCCGCCCGGCCGTCCGCCTCGGCGAGCGCCGCCGCCGGCGGCCCGGCGCTGCCCGCCGCGCTCACCGGGCAGCGGCCCGACTGGCGGCGCTGCACCGCTCCCGAGGGCGGCGAGGCCCCCGGCTCCTCCTGGCGCTGCGCCACCGTCAAGGTGCCCTTCGACTACGCCAGGCCCGACGGCGCGACCATCCCGATCGCGCTGATCCGCAAGGAGGCCGGGTCCAAGGACGCCCGGCTCGGCTCGCTGCTCTTCAACTTCGGCGGTCCCGGCGGCTCCGGCGTCGACATCCTGCCGCGCGGCGCCGCCGAGTACACGGCCCTCGGCAGCCGCTACGACCTGGTCTCCTTCGACCCGCGCGGCGTCCAGCGCAGCGCGGGCGTGGTGTGCCGGGACGACGCGGAGCAGGCGAAGGCCGAGCGGACCGTCGACTACACGCCCGACACGGCCGCCGAGGAGCGCGCCTTCCGCGCCGACGCCGCCGCCTTCGGCAAGGGCTGCGAACGCCGCTCCGGACCGGTCATCTCGGCCACCACGACCAGCAACACCGCCCGCGACATGGACCTCATCCGCCAGGTCCTCGGCGACGCGAAGCTGAACTACTTCGGCATCTCGTACGGCACGCAGCTGGGCGCCGCCTACGCGCACCTCTTCCCCCGGAACGTGGGACGCATGGTGCTCGACGCGGTCGTCGACCCGACCGCCGACGCGGTCGGCCACGCCCGCAACCAGACCGTCGGCTTCCAGCGGGCCCTGGACAACTACCTGAAGTCCACCGGCCAGGACCCGAAGGAGGGCACGGCCCGGATCGTCCGGCTCCTGGAGAAGCTCGACCGCCGGCCGCTCGCGGTCGGCGACCGGCGGCTCACCGACTCCCTGGCCCTGACCGGCGTGGTCATGCCGCTCTACTCGCAGCAGAGCTGGCCCCTGCTCACCTCGGCGCTGGACAAGGCGGAGAACGGCTCGGGCGCCGAACTCCTCGCGCTCGCCGACTGGTACAACGACCGGGACGCCACCGGCCACTACTCGACCCAGTCGCACTCGCAGCGGGCGATCTCCTGCGCCGACTCCGCCGAGCGCCCCACCCTCGACCAGGCGCGGGCGCTGCTCCCGGAGTTCCGCCGCCTCTCCCCCGTCTTCGGCGCCTTCCTCGCCTGGGACACCGCCGGCTGGTGCGCAGACTGGCCGGTGCGGGGCGAGTACAAGGTGATGGACGCGAGCGCTCCCGGCGCCGCCCCGGTCCTGGTCGTCGGCACGACCGGCGACCCGGCCACCCCGTACGAGGGCGCCGAGCGGATGGCGAAGGCGCTGGGCCCGGGCGTGGGCGTCCTGGTCACCAACAAGGGCGAGGGCCACGGCGCGTACGGCTCCGGCGCCTGCGTCACGAAGACGATCGACGCGTACCTGCTGAAGGGCACGGTCCCGGCGAACGGCACGACCTGTTCCTGACGGCCGCGCGCAGCCGGAAGGCCCCGGACCTGAACCAGGTCCGGGGCCTTCCTCGTACCGCCGGGAAGGACCGGTTCTAGTAGACCGGCTTCTCGGGCTCGATCTGGTGGACCCAGCCGATCACGCCGCCGCCGACGTGCACCGCGTCCGCGAAGCCCGCGGACTTGAGGACGGCGAGGACTTCCGCACTGCGGACACCCGTCTTGCAGTGCAGGACGATCCGCTTGTCCTGCGGGAGGTCCTGGAGGGCGTTGCCCAACAGGAACTCGTTCTTCGGGATCAGGCGGGCGCCGGGGATCGAGACGATCTCGTACTCGTTCGGCTCGCGGACGTCGATGATGTCGATGTTCTCGCCGTCGTCGATCCACTCCTTGAGCTGCTTCGGAGTGATCGTGGAGCCGAGCGCCGCCTCCTGGGCCTCCTCGGACACGACGCCGCAGAAGGCCTCGTAGTCGATGAGCTCGGTGACGGTCGGGTTCTCGCCGCAGACCGCGCAGTTCGGGTCCTTGCGGACCTTGACCTGGCGGTACTGCATCTCCAGGGCGTCGTAGATCATCAGACGGCCGACCAGCGGGTCGCCGACGCCGGCGAGGACCTTGATCGCCTCGGTGACCTGGATGGAGCCGATGGACGCGCACAGCACGCCCAGGACGCCGCCCTCGGCGCAGGACGGGACCATGCCCGGCGGCGGCGGCTCCGGGTAGAGGCAGCGGTAGCAGGGGCCGTACTCGGACCAGAAGACCGAGGCCTGGCCGTCGAAGCGGTAGATCGAGCCCCACACGTAGGGCTTGTTGAGGAGCACGCACGCGTCGTTGACCAGGTAGCGGGTCGCGAAGTTGTCCGTGCCGTCGACGATCAGGTCGTACTGGCTGAAGATGTCCATCACGTTCTCGGCCTCGAGCCGCTCTTCGTGAAGGATCACGTTCACGTACGGGTTGATGCCGAGCACGCTGTCGCGCGCCGACTCGGCCTTGGAACGGCCGATGTCGGACTGGCTGTGGATGATCTGGCGCTGCAGGTTCGACTCGTCGACCTCGTCGAACTCCACGATGCCGAGCGTGCCGACACCGGCCGCGGCCAGGTACATCAGGGCCGGGGAGCCGAGACCGCCGGCGCCCACACACAGCACCTTGGCGTTCTTCAGCCGCTTCTGTCCGTCCATCCCGACATCCGGGATGATCAGATGACGGGAGTACCTGCGGACCTCGTCTACGGTGAGCTCGGCGGCCGGCTCGACCAGGGGTGGCAGCGACACGGAGACCTCGTCAATACAGATGGTCGGGATGTCAGTACGACACTTGTTCTCCGCACAACACTGCCACGGCCCTCCTCATTCCGAGACACCCCGTCCGATACGCGAGACAATTTCGTCCCAGTAGCCGGGCAGCGTATGGAATTGGTCGCTTTGTCCCGGGCGGCCCCTGCGGTCGGTCATGAACACCGTGCCGGCGCCCTGCCAGCGGGCGATCCGCAGCGCCTCCTCCAGGTGGGTCCGCGGCACCCCGTGGACGAGGTGCGCGAACTTGCGCGCCGGATAGTCGGCCGTCCACTCCGCGACCTGCGACCAGCGGTAGTCGGCCCAGGCGCCGGAGAAGGTGACCAGCTGGTCGGCGACCTCCGCGTAGCCCGGGTACGGGTGGGTGCCGTGGCCGAGGACCAGGTGGACCTCGTCCTCGCGCAGCGCCTCGAGGGTCGCGGCGATCCGCCGCACACCGGGCAGGCCGGCCCGGTCGGCCGGGGCGCGGTCCAGGTAGAAGCCGTCCGCCTTGTACCAGTCGAGGTAGCGCTGGGCGTCGGTGACGATCTCGCCGAAGGGCCGCGAGCCGTGGTCGAGGCCGAGGTGGCCGAGCACCCGGACGCCCGCGTTGCGCAGCCTGCCCGCCGCCTCCAGGCAGTGCGGGTCGGGCCGGTCGCCCGGCCCTTCGGCGACGTTGAGCACGGCCCAGTGGACCGGTGTGCCGGGGCGGGTGAGCTCGGCCCACTCGACGGGCGCGAGCAGGGGGTGGGCGTACCCCGGCACGCCGAGACCCGTCTCGGTGACCGTCCCGGCCGCCGTCCCGGTGGCGGTCAGATGCGACATGCCGCCTCCATCCAGATGTCGGCCAGTGACTCCTCCAGGTTGATCCGGGGCCGCCAGCCGAGCCGGTCGCGGGCGGTGCGGACGTCGGCCTGCTGCCAGGGTCCGCAGCCGTCGGGGTACGGGTAGGGCGCCGCGGCCAGCTGTTCGGCGATGGTCGCCTCGGTGCGCGGCGCGCCGATCACCGGGCGCGGCGGCGGCCCGTCGATCTCGTGCAGCTGACCGGCGTACCCGGCGACCCGGGCCAGCACGGCGGCGGCGTCGCGGAGCTTCACCGCGCGGCCGGTGCCGATGTTGACGACGCCCTGGGCGGCGGAGAGCGAGGCGGCGTGCACGGCGCGGGCGACGTCACGGACGTCCACGAAGTCCCGCTGCACGCCCAGGCCGCTGAGCTTCAGCTCGCCGTCGCCGGCCTGGATGGCACGCCGCATCGCCTCGGCGAGCCGGCCGAGCGGGGAGCCGGCCGGGGTGCCGGGGCCGACCGGCGAGAAGACCCGCAGCACGACCGCGTCGAGGCCGGAGCCGAGGACGAGTTCGGTCGCCGCGAGCTTGGACACGCCGTACGGGCCGCCGGGCCGGGGCACCGCGTCCTCGGCCGTGGACGAGCCGGGCTGGCTGGGCCCGTACTCGGAGGCGCAGCCCACCTGGACCAGGCGGGCCCCGCAGCCGCTGCGGCGCAGCGCCTCGCAGACGGTGGCGACGGCGACGGTGTTGTGCCGGGTCAGGTCGCGGGCGCCGCCGCGGGTGGCGCCCGCGCAGTTGACGACGACGCCGGGGTGCACGGCGTCGAGGAACCGGGTGAGCGCGCCGGGGCTGCCGGTCGCGAGGTCGAACCGGACGTCGGCGTCGTCGCCGCGCCCGAGGGCGGTGAGGTGGACCGCCGGGTCGGCGAGGAGGCGGTCGGCGACGAACCGGCCGATGAATCCGTTGGCTCCGAGCAGCAGCACCCTCATCGTGCGGCCCCTTCGTGCCGACCGGCCGTGGCGTGGGATCGGGGTGTCATGTCTCTTCCTTCTCCTTGGGAGGTCTTGCGTGGGGGCGCGCCCGCGGCGTCGGCTCCGCGGGTGCGGCGGTTCAGACGTGGGCGGAGGCCCGGGACAGCGCCTCGGTGGCGTGGACGAGCAGGGCGAGGGCGGCGAGGCCGCAGACCAGGGCGGGCACCGCCGCCGGGCCGCCGAGCGCCACGAGGGCGCGGACCGGGGCGCCGAGGACGTCGAAGCCCGGCAGCCGGGCGGCGAGGACGCTCGCGAGCGCGAGGCCCTCGGCCGCGCAGGCGGCGGCGAGGGTGCCGGCCGCGGCCTCCGGGAAGCCGTGCACGGCGAGCAGCCGGGCGAGCAGCAGCAGGGTGCCGAGCGCGAGGGCTCCCGGGTGGAAGCCGGTGAGGGCGAGCAGCCCGGCCAGGGCGGCGAGATGGAGCAGGACGCTGCCGAGGAGCAGCGGGCGGGCACCGGCCGCGAAGTCGGCGAGTCCCCGGCTGGCGGCGAGTCTGCGGCGGGCGCGGACCGCGAAGAGCCGGGCGCACCAGGCGGCCGGGGCGACGGACAGGGCGAGGGCGAGCAGCGGGCCGGTGTCGAACGCCCATCCGCCGTCGGCGACCGGGCCGTCCAGGACGGTGACGACGGCCGGGCCGCCGTCCGGCCCGCCGCCGAGGAGCTGGTCCAGCAGGCCGTCACCGGCCGCCGCGTAAGCGAGCAGCCAGAGCGTGCAGAGGGCCCCGAGGACGGTGGCGGACGCGGTGCGGCCGGCGGCGCGGAGCGGTCCGCCGCGTACCGCGAGGGCGAGCGAGGCGGCCAGGGCCGGCGCACCGAGGAGACCGGCGGTGATGTGCAGCCCGTCGGTGGTGACGGCGAGGGCGGCGGTGGCGAGTGCGGCGGCGGCGCCGGGGACGCAGGCGACGACGGCCCAGGCGCCGCGGCCGGTGCCGGCCGCCGGTTCCGGCGTGGTCCGGGCCGGTGCGGCCTCGCCGCGGGGGACGCGCGCGTACAGCTCCTCGGCGAGGGAGAAGACGTCGCGGTGCCGGAAGCGGGCGGCGGTCCGGTCGGTCACGCCGTGCGCCTCGAGTCCGGCGGCGATCTCCAGCGGGTCGACGGCCCGCTCGCACAGCTCGCGGTGGCGGTGCATCAGGGCCTTGACCGGATCGGCGGGGCCCCGCCGCGCGGGCCGTACAGGCTGCTGCTGAATCGCTTCGGCATGCCC
>NZ_JBHXFE010000062.1:0-37437 GCF_042722475.1 Streptomyces sp. NPDC127092 | reverse complement strand
CGTGGGGGGGGGGGGGGGGGGGGGGGGGGGGGTTGTGTTGCCGTTTGTGGGGAGGGTGTAGGGCAGCGGGGCGGGGGGCCGTGGGGGGCTCCCCTTGTCCCCCTTTTTTTTTTTCCCCCTCCACTCCCCCCGACGCGTTTCCGCTCGGTCCCCGCGGTCGTTCAGTCCCCGCGGTCCGGGTACGGGTCCAGGTCGGTCTCCTCGAAGACCAGCAGGGTGCGGGTCGACAGCACCTCCGGGATGGACTGGAGCCGGGTCAGCACCAGCTCGCGCAGCGTCCGGTTGTCCGGGGTGTGCACCAGCAGCAGGACGTCGAAGTCGCCACTGACCAGGGCTATGTGCGCGGCGCCCGGCAGGGCCTGGAGCTGTTCGCGCACGGTGCGCCACGAGTTCTGGACGATCTTGAGGGTGATGTAGGCCGAGGCGCCGTGCCCCGCCCGCTCGTGGTTGACCCGGGCGCCGAAGCCGCGGATCACGCCGTCGTCGATGAGCCGGTTGATCCGCGCGTACGCGTTGGCGCGGGAGACGTGGACCCGCTCGGCCACCGAGCGGACCGAGGCACGACCGTCGGCCTGGAGCAGCCGCAGGATGTCCCGGTCGACGGCGTCCAGCGGGCGGGCCGGCGGCATCGGGGGGACCATGGCAGGGCCGGTCGGCGCTCCCGCCGACGGGCCCGACGGGCTTCCCCACGGCCCCGCCGGGGCGGGCGCCGTCCCGGCCGCGGGGGCGGCGCCGGGGGGCGCGTTCAGGGGCGCGTCGTCCGTGTGCTCGTCGACGTCGGCCATTTGTTCATCCGCCATGTCCCCCCGCCTCTCTCTCGTGGACGACCTGCATCCATCCCAGGCTGTGGAGAACCGTTTGTCCACAGGCTGGAGGTGCCTGTAGCCAAAATGCCTCCACGACCGAACAATCGGTAGGTGAGGCGCGCCACATTCCGCGCCACCCGCCTTCGGGTCTTATGCCCGCTCCCACGAGGAGGTGGACTCGTTGCAACAGCGCAGTTCGACAGTCCAAGAGCCCCCCGGCGCCGTCGGCGCCTACCGGCCCACCCCGCCCCCGGCCTGGCGGCCGCGCACCGACCCCGCCCCGCTGCTGCCGGACGCCGAGCCGCTGCGCGTGCTCGGCACGGACGCGGTGGCCGACGCGGACCCCGAGCTGCTGCTCCGCCTCTACCGGGAGCTCGTCCGCGGCCGTCGGTACAACGCGCAGGCGACGGCGCTCACCAAGCAGGGACGGCTCGCCGTCTACCCCTCCACGACCGGCCAGGAGGCCTGTGAGGTCGCCGCGGCGCTGGCCCTGGAGGAGCGGGACTGGCTCTTCCCCTCGTACCGCGACACCCTCGCCGCCGTCGCCCGGGGCCTCGACCCCGTCCAGGCCCTCACCCTGCTGCGCGGCGACTGGCACACCGGCTACGACCCGCACGAGCACCGCATAGCGCCGCTCAGCACCCCGCTCGCCACGCAGCTGCCGCACGCGGTGGGCCTCGCCCACGCCGCCCGCCTCAAGGGCGACGACGTGGTCGCGCTCGCCATGGTCGGCGACGGCGGCACCAGCGAGGGCGACTTCCACGAGGCGCTGAACTTCGCCGCCGTCTGGCAGGCCCCCGTGGTCTTCCTCGTGCAGAACAACGGCTTCGCGATCTCCGTGCCGCTCGCCAAGCAGACCGCCGCCCCGTCCCTGGCCCACAAGGCCGTCGGCTACGGGATGCCCGGCCGGCTCGTCGACGGGAACGACGCCGTCGCCGTCCACACCGTGCTCACCGAGGCCGTCACCCGCGCCCGGCGCGGCGGCGGGCCCACCCTCATCGAGGCCGTCACCTACCGGATCGACGCCCACACCAACGCCGACGACGCCACCCGCTACCGCGGCGACAGCGAGGTCGAGACCTGGCGGGCCCACGACCCGATCCTCCTCATGGAGCGCGAGCTCACCGAGCGCGGCCTGCTCGACGAGGACGGCCGCCGCGCGGCGGCCGAGGAGGCCGAGACGATGGCGGCGCGGCTGCGCGAGCGGATGAACGCCGACCCCGTGCTCGACCCCATGGACCTGTTCGCCCACGTCTACGCCGAGAAGACCGCGCAGCTGCGCGAGCAGGCGGCGCAGCTGCGGGCCGAGCTCGACGCCGAGAGCGAGGCGGGATGACCACCCACGCGACTGCCAGGCCGGCCGCGAAGGCGGCGGCCAAGCCCGCCACCATGGCACAGGCGCTGCAGCGGGCCATGCGCGACGCGATGGCCGAGGACCCCACCGTCCACGTCATGGGAGAGGACGTCGGCACGCTCGGCGGTGTCTTCCGGGTGACCGACGGCCTCGCCAAGGAGTTCGGCGAGGACCGCTGCACCGACACGCCGCTGGCCGAGGCGGGCATCCTCGGCACGGCCGTCGGCATGGCGATGTACGGGCTGCGGCCGGTCGTCGAGATGCAGTTCGACGCCTTCGCCTACCCGGCGTTCGAGCAGCTCATCAGCCATGTCTCCCGCATGCGCAACCGCACCCGCGGCACGATGCCGATGCCGATCGTCGTCCGCGTGCCGTACGGCGGCGGAATCGGCGGCGTCGAGCACCACAGCGACTCCTCCGAGGCGTACTACATGGCGACGCCCGGCCTCCACGTGGTCACCCCGGCGACCGTCGAGGACGCCTACGGCCTGCTGCGCGCCGCCATCGCCTCCGACGACCCGGTCGTCTTCCTGGAGCCCAAGCGGCTCTACTGGTCGAAGTCCGACTGGTCGCCCGAGGCGCCCACGGCCGTCGAGCCGATCGGCAAGGCGGTCGTCCGCCGCCGCGGCACCAGCGCCACCCTCATCACCTACGGCCCCTCCCTGCCGGTCTGCATGGAGGCCGCCGAGGCCGCCACGGCCGAGGGCTGGGACCTGGAGGTCGTCGACCTGCGCTCCCTCGTGCCCTTCGACGACGAGACCGTGTGCGCGTCCGTGCGCCGCACCGGCCGGGCCGTCGTGGTGCACGAGTCCGCCGGCTTCGGCGGCCCCGGCGGCGAGATCGCCGCCCGCGTCACCGAGCGCTGCTTCCACCATCTGGAGGCACCGGTGCTGCGCGTCGCGGGCTTCGACATCCCCTACCCGCCGCCGATGCTGGAGCGGCACCACCTGCCGGGCGTCGACCGGGTCCTCGACGCCGTCGCCCGGCTCCAGTGGGAGGCGGGGCGCTGATGGCCCAGGTGCTCGAATTCAAGCTGCCCGACCTCGGCGAGGGTCTCACCGAGGCGGAGATCGTGCGCTGGCTCGTCGACGTCGGCGACGTCGTCGTCATCGACCAGCCCGTCGTCGAGGTCGAGACGGCCAAGGCGATGGTGGAGGTGCCCTGCCCGTACGGAGGCGTGGTCACCGCCCGCTTCGGCGAGGAGGGCACGGAACTCCCCGTCGGCGCGCCGCTGCTGACGGTCGCCGTGGGCGGTGCGCCGGACGGGGGCGCGGCGCCGGCAGCCGAGGCCGCGAAGGCCCCGCGGGCCGCGGCCGCCAAGGACGCCGAGTCCTCGGAGTACTCCGGCAACGTCCTCGTCGGCTACGGCACCGCCGGGCCCGCCGCCCGGCGCCGCCGGGTCCGGCACCAGACGCCCGCGGCCCCCGTGACCGCCGCGCCCGCGGCCCTCGTGGAGCCCGAGGCCCCGGCGGGGCCGGTGCCCGTCATCTCGCCGCTGGTGCGCAAGCTCGCCCGCGACGGCGGACTCGACCTGCGGCAGGTCCGTGGCTCCGGCCCCGACGGCCTGATCCTGCGGGCCGACGTGGAGACGGCCCTCGCCGTCCGCGACCGGGCCGCTACGGTCGCCGCCCCGGCCGTGGCCCCGACGCCGGCGCGCGTCGCGCCGGCCGCCTCCGCCGCCGTGGGTGAGCGCGTCCCGCTGCGCGGAGTGCGCGGTGCCGTCGCCGACAAGCTGTCGCGCAGCCGCACCGAGATCCCCGACGCGACCTGCTGGGTCGACGCCGACGCGACCGAACTCATGGCCGCGCGGGCGGCGATGAACGCGGCGGGCGGCCCGAAGATCTCCGTGCTCGCGCTGCTCGCCCGGATATGCACCCATGCCCTGGCCCGCTTCCCGGAGCTCAACTCCACGGTCGACACGGCCGCGCGGGAGATCGTCCGGCTGCCCGACGTGCACCTCGGGTTCGCGGCCCAGACCGAGCGCGGTCTGGTCGTTCCCGTGGTCCGGGACGCCGGCGGTCGCACCGCCGAGTCGCTGACCGCCGAGTTCGCCCGGCTCACCGAGTCGGCGCGGCAGGGCACGCTGACTCCGGCGGACCTGACCGGCGGCACGTTCACGCTGAACAACTACGGGGTGTTCGGGGTCGACGGCTCCACGCCGATCATCAACCACCCCGAAGCGGCCATGCTCGGCGTCGGCCGGATCGTGCCCAAGCCGTGGGTGCACGCCGGGGAGCTGGCGGTGCGTCAGGTGGTGCAGCTCTCGCTCACCTTCGACCACCGGGTGTGCGACGGCGGGACGGCCGGTGGCTTCCTCCGCTACGTCGCCGACTGCGTCGAGAACCCGGCGGTGCTGCTCCGCACGCTCTGACCGGTTCGCGGCGTACGACTCCGCCGGGAAGGACACCGGCCGGGGCACGGGGCCCCGACGGTGCCCGGCGGCCCTGTCCGGGACCCAACCCCACGCCGGGTCCCGGACGCGTTCCCGGCGCGCCGGGCTGTGCCGGGCCGGTCATCCGGTCGGCCCGGGCGCGGACCATACTGCTGGGATGACGACCGCGTACGACGCCATCGTGCTCGCCGGGGGCGCCGCCAGGCGTCTCGGCGGGGCCGACAAGCCCGGGGTACGGGTCGGGGGACGCCCCCTGCTCGACCGGGTCCTCGCGGCCTGCCGCGACGCCGGCCGCGTCGTGGTCGTCGCCGAGCCCCGCGCGACGGCCCACCCCGTCGAGTGGGCACGTGAGGACCCGCCCGGCGGCGGCCCCGTCGCCGCCCTCGACGCGGGCCTGCGCCGCCTGGCCGAGCCACCGGCCGAAGCCCCGGGCGCGGCGACGCCCGGGCCTGCCGGCCCCCTCACCCACGGCGCGTCGGGTCCTGCCGAGCCTTCTGCCCGCGGCGCCTCGGACGCCGGGCCCGCCGCCTCGGCCGAAGCCTCTGCCGTCCAGGGCACCGGCCCCGCCGCACCCTCCGGCCCTGCCTCGGCTCCGGCCTCGGGCTCTGCCCCGGCCTCCGGCCCAGCCGCGACCTCCGGCCCCGCCCCAGCGCCGGGTTCTGCCCCGGCCTCCGGCCCCGCCGCGCCCTCCCGCCCAACTGAGGCCTCCCGCTCCGCCCTGCCCTTCGTGCTCGTGCTTTCCGCCGATCTGCCGTTCTTCGGGGTGGGGGCCGCTCGGCGGCTCGTGCGGGTGCTGGAAGGGGCGCCGGGCACTGAGGGCGCTGTGATGGTGGACGGGGAAGGCCGGGAGCAGCCGTTGGTGGCGGTGTACCGGGTGGAGGCGTTGCGGCGCGAGCTGGAGCGAGCCGGGCCCGAGCTGGGCGGGCTTCCCCTGCGGAAGGTCGTCGGCGGGCTGCGGGTCGAGCGGGTCGCCGCGGAGGGCTCGGCGTCCTTCGACTGCGACACCTGGGAGGACATCGCCACCGCCCGGGCGCGGATCAGGGAGCATGGGAACGTGCTGGATGAATGGATCACCGCAGTCAAGGACGAACTGGGCATCGACCTGGACGTCGACACGGGCCTGCTGCTCGACCTGGCCCGCGACGCCGCGCACGGCGTCGCACGCCCCGCCGCGCCGCTGACCACCTTCCTCGTCGGGTACGCGGCGGCGAGCGCCGCCGGGGCCGGCGGAGGCCGGGAAGCCGTCGCCGAGGCCACCCGCAAGGCCGCCGCGCTCGCCCAGCGCTGGGCCGCGGAGCAGGACGAGGCCGGATGACCATGAAGGAGCGGGTGCCCGACGACGGCGTGGACGACATCGGCGCGCACGACAGGGGCGTGGAGGACGCCGGCGGGGACGACGACGGCGTGGAGGACGCCCTCGCCCTCGTCGGACGCCGCCGAACCGATTCCTCACCCGGTTCCTCACCCGGCGGGCCGGCCCCCACACCTGCCCCCGCGCCCGGCTCCGTACCGCGTCCCGAGCCGCACCGGGCCACGGACTGGCCCGAGGCCCGGGCCGTGGCCGCGAGGGCCGGGGCGCGGGCGGCGGCGGCACGGCCGCCCGCGCGGGTGCCGCTCGGGCAGGCACTCGGCCGCATCCTGGCCGAGCCGCTGCACGCGCTCACCGACCTGCCCTCCTTCGACACCTCCGCCATGGACGGCTGGGCCGTCGCCGGCCCCGGCCCCTGGCGGACCGACCCCGAGGGCGCCGTCCTCGCCGGGCACGCCGGCGCCACCGAACTCGCCGACGGCGACGCCGTACGGATCGCCACCGGCGCCCGGGTACCGGCCGGGGCCACCGCCGTCGTCCGCAGCGAGCACGCCCGTACCGACCCGGCCGGGCAGCTGCACGCCCTGCGCGTGGTCACGCACGGCCAGGACATCCGGCCACGGGGCCAGGAGTGCCGCTCCGGCGACCGGCTGCTGCCCGCCGGGAGCGCCGTGAGCCCCGCCGTCCTCGGGCTCGCCGCCGCGGCGGGCTACGACGAGCTGACCGTGCACCCCCGCCCCCGCGTCGAGGTCCTGGTCCTCGGCGACGAGCTGCTCACCGCCGGGCTCCCCCACGAGGGCCTGATCCGCGACGCCCTCGGGCCCATGCTCGCCCCCTGGCTGCGGGCGCTCGGCGCCGACGTGCTCGGCACCCGCCGGATCGGCGACGACGCCGAGGAGCTGTACGCGGCCGTCACCGGCTCCGAGGCCGAGCTCGTGGTCACCACCGGCGGCACCGCGGCCGGTCCCGTCGACCACGTGCATCCGGTGCTCGCCAAGGCCGGTGCCGTCCTGCTGGTCGACGGCGTGAAGGTCCGGCCCGGCCACCCCATGCTGCTCGCCGAGCTCCCGGGCCCGGGCGGCGCCCGCCGTCCCGCCCGGCACCTCGTGGGCCTGCCCGGCAACCCGCTCGCCGCCGTCTCCGGACTGCTGACGCTCGCCGAGCCGCTGCTCCGCGCCCTCGCCGGACGCGCCACCCTGCAGGCGGCTCCAGGCCCGTCCTCGGCCCCCGCCTCCTCCTCGGCCCCCGCTTCCTCTTCGGCCCCCGCCCGGTCCACGGCCCCGGCCTCGTTCCCCTCCGCGGGCTCTTCCACGACCCCCGGCCCGTACCGCGTGGAGGTTCGTGAGGAGATCCAGGGGCATCCGTACGACACCCGGCTCGTGCCCGTCGTGCGGCGCGACGGCGAGGCCGTGCCGCTGCGCTACCACGGGCCCGCCATGCTCCGGGGCATCGCCGCCGCCGACGGCATGGCCGTGGTCCCGCCCGGCGGTGCCGCCGCCGGGCAGCTGCTGGAGGTCCTGGACCTCCCCTGGCCGGCCGGTGCCGGACCCGACGCGGACGAAGGGGCGTGTTTCACGTGAAACTTCCCAGCCGGGACGCGATGGCGCGTCAGGCCGACGAGCGGGTGTCGGGCCCCCGCGTGCGGCTGCCGCGCCGGGTGGTCGAGAGACCGCTCCGGCAGGTGGGCAAACGGCTCCTCATGGCGCTGGGAGTCCTCGTCATCACCGTCCTCATCGTCTACGCCGACCGCGAGGGCTACCACGACAACGCCGACGAGACGGTCGACTTCCTCGACTGCGTCTACTACGCGACCGTCACCCTCTCCACCACGGGCTACGGCGACATCGTCCCGTACGGCGACTCGGCGCGGCTCGCGAACATCCTGCTGGTCACGCCGCTGCGCGTGCTGTTTCTGATCATCCTGGTCGGCACGACTCTCGAGGTCCTCACGGAACGGACCCGGGAGGAGTTCCGGCTGAACCGCTGGAGGGCCACCTTGCGTGAGCACACCGTCGTCGTCGGATTCGGCACCAAGGGGCGCTCGGCGATCCAGACGCTGTGCGCGACCGGGCTGCGCAAGGACCACATCGTCATCGTCGACCCGTCGAGCAAGGTGATCGAGGCGGCCAACGCGGACGGTTTCGTCGGCGTCCTCGGCGACGCGACCCGCAGCGACGTCCTGCTCCGCGCCGAGGTGCAGAGGGCCCGTCAGATCGTCGTCGCCACCCAGCGCGACGACACCGCGGTGCTCGTCACCCTCACGGCCCGTCAGCTCAACCGGGGCGCCAAGATCGTCGCCGCCGTCCGCGAGGAGGAGAACGCGCCGCTGCTGCGCCAGTCCGGTGCCGACGCCGTGATCACCAGCGCCAGTGCCGCCGGCCGGCTGCTCGGTCTCTCGGTTCTCAGCCCCAGCGCCGGCACGGTGATGGAGGACCTCATCCAGCAGGGCACCGGCCTCGACCTCGTCGAACGCCCGGTGACCAAGGCCGAGGCCGGGCGCAGCGTGCGGGAGACCGACGACCTGGTGGTGAGCGTGCTGCGCGGACACCGTCTGCTGGGTTACGACGACCCCGCCGCCAGCCCGCTCCAGCTGACCGACCGCGTGATCACCATCGTGCGCGCCGCGGCGGTCACCCCGCTCACCACTCCCGCGGAGGACTGAGTCGCGAGGCCACGGCGGTCAGGGGCACGGCCGGACCGGGACCCGGCCGCCTCCGGGAGTAGCCTCGCCGGCATGCATGCGATCACGATTCCGGAACCCGGCGGGCCCGAGGCGCTGGTCTGGGCCGAGGTGCCCGATCCCGTCCCCGCCGAGGGCGAAGTGCTCGTCGAGGTGGTGGCGAGCGCCGTCAACCGTGCCGATCTGCTCCAGCGCCAGGGCTTCTACGACCCGCCGCCGGGCAGCTCGCCGTACCCCGGTCTCGAGTGCGCGGGCCGGATCGTCGCGCTCGGCCCCGGGGTCTCCGGCTGGTCCGTCGGCGACGAGGTGTGCGCGCTGCTCGTCGGCGGCGGATACGCCGAGAAAGTCGCCGTGCCCATGGGGCAGTTGCTGCCGAAGCCGGAGGGCATGGACCTGGTGACGGCCGCCGCGCTGCCCGAGGTGGCCTGCACGGTCTGGTCGAACGTCTTCATGCTCGCCCATCTGCGGCCGGGCGAGACGCTCCTGGTGCACGGCGGGGCGAGCGGCATCGGCACCATGGCGATCCAGCTCGCCAAGGCGGTCGGCGCGCGCGTCGCGGTCACCGCGGGCAGCCCCGAGAAGCTGGCCCGCTGCGCCGAGTTGGGCGCGGACATCCTCATCGACTACCGCGAGCAGGACTTCGTCGAGGAGCTGCGCAAGGCGACCGACGGGGCCGGCGCGGACGTCATCCTCGACATCGTCGGCGCCAAGTACCTGGAGCGGAACGTCAAGGCCCTCGCCGTCAGCGGCCGGCTGGTCGTCATCGGCCTCCAGGGCGGCGTCAAGGGCGAGCTCAACCTTGCCGCGCTGATGGCCAAGCGCGCCGCCGTCCTCGCGACGACACTGCGTTCGCGCCCGCCGGCCGAGAAGGCGGCGGTGGTCGCCGCCGTCCGCGAGCACGTGTGGCCGCTGATCGCCGCGGGCACCGTCACCCCGGTCGTGGACCGCACCCTCCCGATGACGGACGCCGCGGAGGCCCATCGGGCCGTCGAGGCGAGCAGCCACGTCGGCAAGGTGCTCCTGCTGGCGCCGTAACCAGCTCGGTCACCTGCGCCGTAACCAGCTCCGTAACCAGGGCAGTCACCAGCTCCGTACCCGGCGCCATATCCCAGGCCGTTCCCGGACAGCCCGTCCCCCGACGTACGAGGGGCCCGGCGCACCGTCGTTCACGGTGTTCCGGGCCCCGGGCGTCTCGCGGAAGGCGAGGTCGCCGGCTGCCTACAGGTACGGCCCCGAGCCGACCGCGCGGCCGCGCTGCGGCCCGTGGTCGTCGTCATCGTCGTGCGACGCGCCGGGCGGCAGCGCGCGGCGCATCTGCTCCAACTGGGCCCGGGCCGCCATCTGCTGGGCGAACAGCGCCGTCTGGATGCCGTGGAAGAGGCCTTCGAGCCAGCCCACCAACTGGGCCTGCGCGATGCGCAGTTCCGCCTCGGAGGGAATGGCCTCGTCGGTGAACGGCAGGGACAGCCGCTCGAGTTCCTCCACCAGCTCCGGGGCCAGCCCGTCCTCCAGCTCCTTCACCGAGCTGGCGTGGATCTCCTTGAGCCGAACACGGCTGGCCTCGTCGAGAGGCGCCGCCCTGACCTCTTCAAGCAGCTGCTTGATCATGCTGCCGATGCGCATGACCTTCGCAGGCTGTTCGACCATTTCCGTCACCGGGACCTCGCGGGATTCGTCGTCACCCGTGCCGCCGAGCGCCATCCCGTCCTGGCCCACGATGAGGACCTGGGGGCTCTCCGGCGACCTTTCATTCCTCGGCATCTCCATGCCGCCATTCTCTCGCACGTATGCCTCACCACACGGTGTGCCCCCGGAGGACGGTGATCCACCCTCCTCCGGGGGCACGAGCCGGCAACGGCCGGTCGGTCCCGCGGACGCTCAGTGCGCGGCGCGGCGGGCCAGCGCCCCGCGGGAGCGGGTCACCAGGGCCGCCAGCAGGGCGGCGCCGAGCGGTACGGCCACCAGCAGGGCGGCGAGCGTCTCCCACGGGACGACGATCGGCACGACCGGGGGCCGCAGGTCGCCCCAGCCCTCGTCCAAGGCCCGCTGGTAGAAGCCCATCTTCTCGCGCTCCTCGGTGAGCCTGAGCCCGATGGCGGGCAGGACGCCCGCGGCGGAGCCGAGGACCACGCCCATCGCCGCGACGACTCCGCACTGGAAGCCGCTGAGGGTACGGCGCACCCGGGGCGGGGCGCCGACGGCGGACAGGGTCTTCAGGTCGGCCTCGGCGTCGGCCTGGGCGAGCCCGGTGGCGATGCCGGCGGCGCCGATGGTGACCAGGCCGGCGAAGACGGTCAGCGCGAGCAGCACGATGCTGTTCTTGCTGACGTAGCCCTCCTCCAGCGTCAGGTCGACGCTGGAGCCCAGCTTGGCGATCTCGGCGTCGAGCTTCTGCCGCTGCTCGGTGCTCGGCAGGCGGTCGGTGGTGAAGTACGCGCCCATGGGCACCGTGGTCAGTCCCGCGGCCTTGGCGGCGGCGGGGCTGAGGATGCTCTGCACGCCGTACGAGAGCGGCGAGCCGGGCACGAGGTAGGCGGGGAAGGCCTTGATCTCGCCGGGCAGCGGCTTGTTCTCCTGGGCGGCCTTGTCGTAGGCCTCCTGGTCGGTGATCAGCCGGATGCCGACGGTGCCGTTCCGGTCGATCTGCGGCTTGGAGAAGCTGACGAGCTTCCCCTCGGCGAGGGCCTTGGCGGCGCCCGGGTCGGTGATGCCGAGGACCTTCAGGACGGCGGCGTCGGCGACGAGCATGTTGCCCTCGACGTAGACGCCCTCGCCCTTCATCGCCTGGCAGCGCCAGTCCTCCTGCTGGAGCTTGCGGCGCTGCTCCTTGGTGAACCGCTGCGAGGGGTCGGAGCCGTCCTCCGTGGCGGACCACAGGGGGCACTCGTTCGCCTTGGGGACGACGATCTCGAAGCGGCCGCAGCCCTTGCCGCCGCCGTAGGTGTCGCAGCCCTGCCTGCCCACGGAGATCCGGGACACGTCGGCGCGCACGTCGACGGGGAAGGTGCGCTGCACGGCCTCGCGGACGGCGGGGGCGTCGCGGCCGCCCTCCTCGGTGACGATGGCGGCGACGGCGCCGTACGGCAGCCTCGGCTGGTACTCCTGCCGGTCCCCGGCGTCGGCGCTCGCGGCGTACGTGGAGACGGCGACGGTGCCCGCGACGGCGGCCAGGACGGCGGCGACGGCGGGCGCCGTACGGCCCCGGTTGCGCACCGCGTCGCGCAGGGCGAGGCGCGGCGAGAGCGGCAGCCAGCGGCCACCCCGCCCGAACAGGCCGACCAGCGCCGGGGTCAGGGCGACCACGCCCAGCTCGGCGATGGCGGAGCCGCCGGCCACGATGACGAACTGGTCGGTGACGACCGAGCCGTAGAGGGCGATCGCGGCGCCGATGCCGACGGCGACGAGGCCGACGACCGGCAGCACGCGGCTGGAGCGGCGCACACCGCGGCGGCCGGTGAGCGAGGCGAGCACGGTGGTCCGCGAGGCGGTGACGGCCGGGACGATCGCGGAGAGCAGACCGGTCAGGACGGCGATCGCGGCGATGCCGAGGAGCTCCAGCGGCCGCACGGTGAAGCCGCCGAACCGCTGGCCCATGTACTCCTCGAGGAGCGGCCGGAGCGCGAAGGTGAGGACCAGCGCGAGGACCGTGCCGACGACGGCCGCGGCGACACCGATGACGAGACCGCCGCTGAGCACGATGGCGCGGATGTGGCTGCGGGCGCCGCCGTTGGCGCCGACCAGGCCGAGCTGGCGGCGGGAGCGGCGGGCGCCGACCGCGAACGCGGGACCGGCGAGCAGGGTGATCTCCAGCATCGCGAGGCCCACCACGGTGCCGACCGCGGCGAGCGCGGCGGCGTCGGCGGCCGTGCTGGTCTCGTAGGAGCCCCAGCCGTCCTTCTGGAACAGCGGGACCTCGGAGTCGGCGGGCGGGTCGAGGACCACGGCGCGCGAGACGACGACGACACCCTTGGTGTTGATCTGCTGCACGGTGTTCCACGTGAAACCACCGGACTTCCGCACCAGGTACACGGTGTCGGTGTCGGGCTTCGGGATGCCGGACTTCTCGACGGCGCTGCCGTACGGCGCGAGGAACGCGCCCGGCAGGGCGTTGACCTGCTCGACCTTGAGGTCGCTGGGCAGCTCGTACGCGCCGGTGATCCGGTACTCGCGGTCGAAGCCGCGGGCGGTGAGCGTGGAACCGACCGAGAGGCCGCTGTTCTTCAGGAAGGCGGTGGTCGCGGCGACCTCGTCGCTCTTCTCCGGGAAGCGGCCGTCGATGAGCCGCATGATGCCGCGGGCGACCGGGTCGGCGGCCTTCAGCTCACGGACCTCGGTCTGCAGCAGACCGTGGGTGGTGGTCAGTTTGGCGGTGCCGCGGCTGTCGGTGAGGACCGTGGCACCGGCCGGTATGGCCTTGGTGACGTCCGTCGGCCCGCTCGGCCAGGGCTTGTTGGCGCCGTCGTAGTCCTCGACGGGCGTGCTCTGCTCACCCTTGGGGTCCTGGAGCAGCGGGACGCCCTCGACGTGGCCGTCGGAGAAGCGGGCGTCGGCGGCGCCCATGGACCGCTCCAGCTGCTGCTCGGCGGTGAGTTCGGAACTGCGGAACGTCAGGTCGAAGGCGCTCACGCCGAGGATCGGCAGGGCGATCATGGCGAGGACGAGGAAACTGCGGCCCTTGGAGCGCCAGGCGTCACGGCGGGCGATGCGGACCGCGGCCCGCCAGGAGTGGAACCAGGTCGTCACCGCTGCGCCGCCCGGCCGGTCAGGAGCGAGTCGGCCTCGCTGCGTACGGTCTGGTCGACGACGGCGCCGTCCCGCAGGAACACGACGCGGTCGGCCCAGGCGGCGAACCGCGGTTCGTGGGTGACCAGCACGCCGGCGGCGCCGGCGTCGCAGCGGGAGCGCAGCAGGGCGAGCACGGACTCGCCGGTCTCGGAGTCGAGGGCGCCGGTCGGCTCGTCGGCGAGGACCAGCCGACGGTCGCCGACCAGCGCGCGGGCGATGGCCACGCGCTGCTGCTGACCGCCGGACATCTCGTCGGGGAAGCGCTCGGCGAGGTGTCCGAGGTCCATCTCGGCGAGGGCGGCGAGGGCCTCGGCGCGGGCCTTGCGGGCGGAGACGCCGTCCAGTTCGCGGGGCAGGGCCACGTTCTCGGCCGCGGTGAGCGCCGGGATGAGGTTGTAGTCCTGGAAGACGTACCCGATGCTGCGGCGGCGCAGCGCGGCGAGCTGCTTGGGGCTCGCGGCGGTGATGTCCGTGTCCTCCACGATCACCCGGCCGGAGGTGGGGCTGTCGAGGCCGCCGGCGATGGTGAGCAGGGTCGACTTGCCGGAGCCCGACGGGCCCATGACGGCGACGAGTTCACCGGGGTGGACGTCGAGGTCGATGCCGCGCAGGGCGTGGACCTCGGTGGCGCCCGAGCCGTGGACGCGGGTCAGGTTCTGCAGGCGCAGCACGGGCTGCTGCTGTGCGGTGGTCATGGAATCCCCCTCGGGCGTACGCGGGCGAACGGCCGTGTGCGGAACGGCCGCTGACGGCGCCGGACGTACGGTCTGGACCTGGGTCTGGGTCTTGGTGTCGATCTGGGTGTGGATCTGGGTCTGGGTCTGGGTGTGGATCTGGGTGTGGGTCTGGGTCTGGGTCTGAAGGTGTGTCTGGGGCTGGATGTGGGTCCGGGTCCGGTCCGGATCCGCTGGGGATCCGGGCGGGTGTCCGGTCAGGACGAGCGCGTGGTGCTGCCGGCGCGCGAGGTGACCGGTGGGGTGCTCCCCGTCGGCGACGCGGTGCGCCCCGTCGGCGCCGGAGCGGCAGCCCGGGAGGCGGCGGCCGCCGCCGAGAGGCGGATCAGCCGGGCCTCGCAGTGGTCGAGCCAGCGCGCCTCCGCCTCGGTCTGGAAGATCAGCTGCTCGAGCACGAGCAGCCATGCGACGTCGTCGCGCTCCTGTGCCCCGGGGTCCGCGACCGCCTTCTCGACGGCGGTGATCGCCTGGGCCTTGAGCCGGGTGTAGTCCTGCATGGCCTTCACCGTGTGGCGGCGCTGCGACTGGATGACGTCACGGATGTCGACGCCGGACGCGCCGACGGCCATGGCGAGCTTGATGGCCAGCTCGTCACGGGCGGGGCTGGTGCGGTCGACGGGGTTCTCGAACCAGCTGAGCAGCTCGGCGCGACCGCTCTCGGTGATCGCGTACAGCGCGTGGCCGGCCTCGTCCTCGCCGTCCTGGACGACCATCCCGTCCCGTTCGAGGCGGTTGAGGGTCGTGTAGACCTGGCCCACGTTGAGCGGCCAGGTGGCACCGGTGCGGGACTCGAACTCGGTACGGAGCTGCGAGCCGTAGCGCGGGCCGCGTTCGAGGAGGGCGAGAAGCCCGTGACGGATCGACATACCGAGTATGTATACCGAGTAAGTCGGCGGTCACAAGCACCTTCCGACGGACCTCGGGGGTCCGTCCCAAGGCGGACCCGGGTGCTCCCGGACGGCTCAGCGGCGTCGCATCCGCACCCCGAGGAAGCCGATGCCGAGCCCCATCAGCGCGAGCCCCACGCCCAGCGTCAGCACGGGAACGCGCCGGTCGGAGAGGTCCGTGGCGGCTTCCGCGCCGGTCCGCGGCGCCGCGGCGGGGACGCCCTCGTGCGTGGAGTCCGCAGCCGGGGCGTCCGTCCCCGGGACGACGCCGACGGCCTCGCCGGCCTCGGCCTCCGGCTCCTCTTCTGTTGCCGTTTTGGTACGAGCGGGGTCGGCCGGGCCCGTCGAGGGCGAGGTCGGCGACCCGGACGAGTGGGGTGAACCGGGTGACTCGGACGGGGCGGACGGGGCTGCGGGCCGCCCGGGCCGCTGCCGCCCCTCGCCCGCCGGGCGCCCCGCGAAGGACGCCGGGTCGCGGGGCACGGCCGGCTCGGAGGGCTCGGGCGGCGACACGGAGCCGGAGGGCACGGCGGAGCCGCTCGGCGCGGGTGCGGGGGAGACGGTGGCGGAGGGGCGGGCGGAACCGCTCGCCGAGGGCCGCGGGCGCGGGTCGGCCGTGGCGGCGGGCGGCGCCGGCCGCGCGGGCGCGTCGGACACCGCGGGTCCGGCGTGCTTCGAGGGTGCCGAGGGTGGCGAGGGGGCGGGAGCGGAGGCGCTGCGTGTGGCGACAGGCGGCGCCTCCGCCGCGTACGCGGCCGGTGCGGGGAGCGCCGCGGCCGTCATGGCGCAGGTCAGGCCCGTCACCAGCCGGCAGGCGAGGCCGGGCGCGTGCGCCCGCGCACGAGGACGTGGTTCTGGAGTCACCGGGTGACCCCCTCCCGTACCGAGCCGCCGAGTCGTTCAACTCAGCGTCACATGACGGGAGAAAACCGGCATTCCGGGCGGGTCCGCCCGTGGCGGAACCCCGCCCCACCTGCGGCGGGCCGCCCCGAGCCGGGCCTGCCCGGGACCTGCCCCGAGCCGGGCCCGCCCGGAACGGCGGCCGGCGTGTCGGCTACTGCTGCGGCGGGTTGCCCGTGGACACCTGGAAGTTGAACTCGGCGTCTTCCTCGCCGATGTCCTGGCCGGCGGGCGGGTACTGGGTGATCACCGTGCCCTGGCCGTACGTCGCCTCGTCGACCGACGACTCCGTCTTGACCTTCCAGCCGGCGGCCTGGAGGCAGTCCTTCACGGACTTGATGTTCTTGTACGTGAAGTCCGGGACCTCGAACTTGGCCGGGTCGCTGGACGACTCGCGCGGATCCGTGCACTTCTTCGGGTCGATGGTCTTCGAGTAGTCAGGACCCTTGTGACCAGGGGCGTTGCTGGCGCTCTGGCTGGGGTCGGCCCCGCCGCCGCCGGCGTTGTTCTCCGAGTCGCGGTTCATCAGCGAGATGCCCGTGATCGCACCGGCGACCAGGACGAGGGCGATCGCGCCGATGGCGATCTTGTTCCGGCTCCCGCTGCCGCCGCCGGCCGTACCCACGTGCGACTGCACGGTGTACGGGCCGGGCGCGGGCGTCGGGGCGGGCGCCGGCGTCTGGTAGGCCGGGGCCGGGGTCGGGGCCTGCTGCGGGTAGCCGTACGAGGGCGCGGGGGCCGGCGTCGGCGGCCCGTACGGCCCGGGCTGCGGGGTGTGCGGCATCGGCTGGTACGGCGTCTGCACGCCGTGCGTGTTCGGCGGCGGGGTCTGGCCGACCGGCGGGAAGACCGCCGAACCGACGCCCGAGCCGCTGTTGACCGGGCCGCCCGCGACGATCATCGGAGCGCCGGTCTGGCCGGCGGAGAGCACCCGCAGGCACTCGTCGCGCATCGCGGCGGCGCTCGGGAAACGCTCGTTCGGGTTCTTCTTCAGCGCGCGGGCGACCAGCGCGTCCATCGCCGGCGTCACCGAGCGGTTCACCGAGGAGGGCGCGACCGGCTCCTCCTGAACGTGCGCGTAGGCGATGGCGAGCGGCGAGTCCGCGTCGAACGGCAGCCGGCCCGTGAGCAGCTGGAACAGCATGATGCCGACCGAGTACAGGTCGGAGCGGGCGTCGACGCCGCGGCCCAGGGCCTGCTCGGGGGAGAGGTACTGCGGCGTGCCGACGACCATGCCGGTCTGGGTCATCGAGGTGACGCCGGACTGCATGGCGCGGGCGATGCCGAAGTCCATGACCTTGACCACGCCGCGCTTGGTCATCATCACGTTGCCCGGCTTGATGTCCCGGTGGACCAGGCCCATCTCGTGGCTGGTCTCCAGGGCGGCGAGCACGTCGGCGGTGACCTTCAGCGCCTTGTCGGCCGGCATCGCGCCGTACTGCTGCACGTCCGCGGCGAGCACCGAGCCGAGCGGCTGGCCCTCCACGTACTCCATGACGATGTACGGCATGACGGAGCCGTCGAGGTCGTCCTCGCCCGTGTCGAAGACCGAGACGATGTTGGTGTGCGACAGCTTCGCGACGGCCTGCGCCTCGCGGCGGAAGCGTTCGCGGAAGGACTGTTCGCGGCCGAGCTCGGTGTGCAGCGTCTTGATGGCGACCTGGCGGTCCAGCGCGCTGTCGTACGCAAGGTAGACGGACGCCATGCCGCCCTCGCCGAGCAGGTCGCGCAGCTGGTACCGGCCGCCCGCTACCGAACCGCCCGCATAGCGGCCCTGTGCGCCGTCCTGGCTCATCTCGTGCTTCCCCCATACGCGCGCGTGGCGGCGCTGATCCGGAATATTCCCGGCCAAGTCTGCCCGAGGGCAGTGACACGTCAAGCGGCGCACCCGTTCGGTGCCCGATCCGTGACCCTCTGCACAGCGGATGTCCCGGAAGCGTGACAGGAATGCCACGGAATTTGCACAGGTGTACGTGCACGGAGTTCCCTGCCGGTCCATCGCGGACCGTGATGTCGTACGGAGCCTGTAGCGTGACGACCGGACACGGCACGAGAGACGACGGCGAGGACTGATGGCACCCGAATCCGAAGCTGGTGGCGGTGTGCCGGACGCGTCCGCCGAGTCCTGGGGCATCGGCGGAGTCGTCGGCGACGGACGCTACCGGCTGACGCACCGTCTGGGCCGCGGCGGCATGGCCGAGGTGTTCGCGGCCGAGGACGTGCGCCTCGGGCGCACCGTCGCCGTGAAGCTGCTGCGCCCCGACCTGGCGGAGGACCCGGTCTCCAAGGCCCGCTTCACGCGCGAGGCGCAGTCCGTCGCGGGCCTCAACCACCACGCGATCGTGGCGGTCTACGACTCGGGCGAGGACGTGGTCGGCGGCCGGTCGGTGCCGTACATCGTGATGGAGCTGGTCGAGGGCCGCACCATCCGCGACCTGCTGATCAGCGCCGAGGCACCGGGCCCCGAGCAGGCCCTCATCATCGTCTCCGGCGTCCTGGAGGCGCTCGCCTACTCGCACCAGCACGGCATCGTGCACCGCGACATCAAGCCGGCGAACGTCATCATCACGCACACCGGCGCCGTCAAGGTCATGGACTTCGGCATCGCGCGCGCCCTGCACGGCGCGCAGTCGACCATGACGCAGACCGGCATGGTCATGGGCACGCCGCAGTACCTCTCCCCCGAACAGGCGCTCGGCAAGGCCGTCGATCACCGCTCGGACCTGTACGCGACGGGCTGCCTGCTGTACGAGCTGCTGGCCCTGAGGCCGCCCTTCACCGGCGAGACACCGTTGTCGGTGGTCTACCAGCACGTCCAGGACGCCCCGGTCCCGCCGTCCGAGGTCGCGCACGGCGCGCCGCCGGAGCTGGACGGCCTCGTGATGCGTTCGCTCGCGAAGGACCCGGACGACCGGTTCCAGAGCGCCGAGGAGATGCGGGGGCTCGTCCAGTACGGGCTGCAGATGCTCCAGGAGCAGGGCGGCCACACCGGCGTGTGGAACACCGGCCCGGTGGAGGTGCACGACGGCCTGCACACGCCGGTCGGCGGCGTCGCCGCGACGACGGCCATGGGCCACCCGATGCACCACGACACCGCGCAGGGCCCGATCCTGCCGCCGATGAACCCGGACGACGGCGGATACGGCTACGACGGCGGTCACGGCGGCTACGGCCAGGACGGCTACGGCCCGCACGGCGGCAACGGCAAGAACGGCAAGGGCGGGCGCGGAAAAGCGCTGCTCTTCGTCGCGCTCGCGCTGATCGCGATCATCGCGGGCGTCGCGTACGCCATCGACAAGGCCGGCGACAAGAGCGGCGGCGACACGAAGCCGCCGGCGGTCACCGACTCGCCCTCCACGAAGGAGCAGTCGCCGACCCCGTCCGAGCAGCCGTCGACCCAGAGCCAGTCACCGGACTCGTCGAGCGGCGGCAACGGCGGCTCGTGGACGCCGCCGACCTACCGGCCGACCTACCGGCCGACGACCCCGCCGCCCACGAACGAGCCGTCGACCGATCCGACGGACACGACGGACGGCGGTACGGGGACGAGCGAGGGCACGACCGAGGGCGGCACGGAGGGCACGAGCCAGGGCTCCAGCGAGGGCACGTCCACCGGCACCTCGACGGGCACGTCCAGTGGCACCTCGACCGGCACCTCCTCCGGCTCGGGCACCTCGACGGGCACCTCCTCCGGCACGTCCACCGGCACCTCGACGGGCACGTCGACGGGCACGACGACCGGCAGCTCCACCGGGACCACCGGCTGACGTTCAGTCCGTGAACGCGTCGCGCACCGCCTCGTACTCACGGGTCCACCACACGGCCAGGGCCGACACCGCGGGGAACTGCGGGTCGGCCCTGCGGTCGTGCCGCTGGTAGCGCCAGCGCAGGGTCCAGAAGTCGTTGAGCCGCTCCCACCACACCCGGTCGACGGCCGCGGCCAGCTCGGCGCCGTCGGCGCCGGCCGCGCGCCGGTAGGCCCGCGCGTACGCCCGCACCTTGTCGAGGGCCAGCTCGCCCGCCGGACGTACGAAGAAGATGGCGGCGGCCCGTACGGCCTCCTCGGCGCGCGGGCGGACCCCGAGCCGGTCCCAGTCGACGATCGCGGCGGGCTCGGCGCCCCGGTAGAGCAGGTTGAAGGGGTGGAAGTCGCCGTGCACCCAGCCGGTCGGGGCGGCCGCCGGCGGGCGGCGGTGGGCGTGCGCGGCGAGCAGCACCCGGCGTTCCCGCAGCCGGTGCTCGGCGAGCTCGTCGAAGCCGTCGCGCGGGCGGCGGGCGCGGACCAGCCGGAGCAGCTCGTCGATCAGCCGGAAGGTGTCCTCGGGGCGGGCGCTCTCGTGGCCGGTGTCGGGGCCGCCGCCCGGCGGTGGTGACTCCATGACCCGGGCCAGGCAGGTGTGGACGTGCCCGAGGAGGGTGCCGAGCCGGCGGGAGCCGGCGGTGGTGAGCTGGGCGCCGTCGCGGTGCCGGCCGTCGATCCAGGGGTGCAGCGCGTAGCAGTGGCCGCCGATGACGGCGACGGTGCGGCCGGTGGCGTCGGGCAGCGGCGGGGCGACGGGCAGTCCGAGGGCGTGCAGCCGCTGCGTGGCCCGGTGCTGGCGGACGATGGTGTCCCGGTCGGCGGTGCGGGCGTCCAGGTGCTGCTTGAGGAAGTAGGCGCCGCGGGTGGTGGCGAGCCGGTAGCCACGGTTGAGCAGCCCCTGGGCCACGGGTTGGCAGGAGAGCGGCTCGCCCGCGTCCGTGTAGCGGCGCAGCAGGGCGCCGACCGGTGGAACCAGGGGAGGTGCAGATGAGCGCGGCACTCCGCAGATGTTAGATCACGCTACGTGGTGGAGATGTCGCTCCAAGGAGTGCACGTCCGGGGCCCGTTCGGGCTGCTCGGACTGTCCAGGCCGTCCGGGCTGCTCGGCTTGGTCGGACGAGTAGTCGAGGGTGTGCACGGTGACGAACTGGGGCTCGATGCGCATGTAGACCGGCTCGAAGGCCTCGCCGTCCACCGAGCGGGGGGCCTGGCCGAAGGCCGCCAGCTGTTCCTCGGTCGGCTCGACGATCGCCGCGGTGCCGGTGAACTGGACGGACCACAGGTTCTCGGCCCCGGAGGTGAGGTTGTCCGCCCCGTACGCGACGACGCTGCCGTTGCAGGCCCGGTGGTAGCCGAGGCCGCGGTGCATGCGGATCAGGACGTCGCCGTCCGCCACGATGTGGCGGGCCGGGGCGACGAACGGCATCGCCCGCATGCTCGTGGCCAGCCGCCCGTACGACACACGGTTCAGCAGCTCGATGGCGCGTTTCTCCTCGGTGGACATGGCTTCCACTCTCCGCCACCGGCACCGTGTCGGGAAAGGGGCCCCGGCCCCAGTTCACGGGGACGTAGGTCCCGAATGCGGGCCGGACGGGTACGCGCGCCGTCAGTGGCGCTCGGCCTGCATCCTCGCCACGTACGCGGCGGCCTGGGAACGCCGCTCCATGTTCAGCTTCGACAGCAGGCTGGAGACGTAGTTCTTGATGGTCTTCTCCGCGAGGTGGAGGCGCTCGCCGATGGCCCGGTTGGTCAGGCCCTCGCCGATCAGATCGAGGATCCTGCGCTCCTGCTCGGTGAGACTGGCGAGCCGGTCGTCGCCCTTGGGGCTGTTCCCGTCCCGCAGCCGCTCCAGCACCCGGGCGGTGGCCACCGGGTCGAGCAGCGACTTGCCGGCCGCGACGTCCCGGACGGCGTTCAGGAGCTCGTTGCCGCGGATCGCCTTGAGGACGTAACCCGAGGCGCCGGCCATGATCGCGTCGAAGAGGGCCTCGTCGTCCGCGTACGAGGTGAGCATCAGGCACTTGACCGAGTCGTCCTGCGAGCGGACCTCGCGGCACACCTCCACGCCGCTGCCGTCGGGCAGCCGGACGTCGAGCACGGCCACGTCGGGACGGGTCGCGGGGATCCTGACCAGGGCGTCCGCGGCCGTACCGGCCTCGCCGACCACCTCGATGTCGTCCTCCACGGACAGCAACTCGTGGACGCCGCGCCGCACGACTTCGTGGTCGTCCAGCAGAAATACCCGGATTTTTCCTTCTTCGCGCACGCAGTCAGTCTCACATATTGGCTCTTCCCGCGCCCGGGGTGGCCGGGATAACGTGCCGGGTGTTCCGACGAGGACGTCGGGCCGCTGTCCCATGCGCTGACCAGCGGCGAATACCCGTTTTCTCGATTTACTTGGAAATCCAAGCAAAATCGCAGGTCAAGTGGGGTTTCGCAGGAATGCCGCACTGTGGGTAACGTGCCTATGACGACGCTTGCCGGATCACCTGTCACGCCGACCCCGGCCGCGTCGCACCCACCCCGTGCGAAGGGTACGGAGAAGGCGGAGCCGCACTGGCCTCAGGCGAACCCGGAGGCTGGACCGACGGAGGAGCACGCACGTGACCGTGGAGAGCACTGCCGCGCGCAAGACGACGCGACGCAGCAGCGGCGCCAAGCGCACCACCAGCGCCGCGAGCGCGAAGAAGGCACCGGCCGCGCAGAGCGCCGAGCCCGAGCTCGTTCAGCTGCTGACGCCCGAGGGTGAGCGCGTCCACCACCCCGAGTACGACATCGACCTGAGCGCCGAGGAGCTGCGCGGTCTGTACCGCGACATGGTCCTGACCCGCCGCTTCGACTCCGAGGCCACCGCCCTGCAGCGGCAGGGCGAGCTGGGCCTGTGGGCCTCGCTGCTCGGCCAGGAGGCCGCCCAGATCGGCTCCGGCCGCGCCCTTCGGGACGACGACTACGTCTTCCCGACCTACCGCGAGCACGGCGTCGCCTGGTGCCGCGGGGTCGACCCCACCAACCTGCTCGGCATGTTCCGCGGGGTGAACAACGGCGGCTGGGACCCCAGCAGCAACAACTTCCACCTGTACACGATCGTCCTCGGCTCGCAGACCCTGCACGCCACCGGCTACGCCATGGGCGTCGCCAAGGACGGCGCGGACTCGGCCGTGCTCGCGTACTTCGGCGACGGCGCCTCCAGCCAGGGCGACGTCAACGAGTCGTTCGTCTTCTCCGCGGTCTACAACGCCCCGGTCGTGTTCTTCTGCCAGAACAACCAGTGGGCCATCTCCGAGCCCATCGAGAAGCAGACCCGCGTCCCGCTCTACCAGCGCGCCCGCGGCTTCGGCTTCCCCGGCGTCCGCGTCGACGGCAACGACGTCCTGGCCTGTCTCGCCGTGACCCGCTCCGCCCTGGAGCGCGCCCGCCGCGGCGAGGGTCCGACCCTCATCGAGGCGTTCACCTACCGCATGGCCGCGCACACCACCTCCGACGACCCGACCCGCTACCGCCGCGACGCGGAGCGCGAGGCGTGGGAGGCCAAGGACCCGATCCAGCGCCTGCGGACCTACATGGAGAACGCGGGCCTCGCCGACGCGGCCTTCTTCGAGGAGCTGGAGGCGGAGAGCGAGGCGCTCGGCAAGCACGTGCGTGAGGTCGTCCGCGCCATGCCCGTCCCGGACCACATGGCGATCTTCGACCACACGTACGCCGACGGGCACGCGCTCGTCGACGAGGAGCGCGCGCAGTTCGCCGCGTACCAGGCGTCCTTCGAGGGCGGAGAGGGCGAGTAATCATGGCAGTTCAGAAGCTTCCCCTCGCGAAGGCGCTCAACGAGTCGCTGCGCAAGGCGCTGGAGACCGACCCCAAGGTCGTCATCATGGGCCTGGACGTCGGCAAGCTCGGCGGTGTCTTCCGGATCACCGACGGTCTGCAGAAGGACTTCGGCGAGGACCGGGTCGTCGACACCCCGCTGGCCGAGTCCGGCATCGTCGGCACCGCGATCGGCCTCGCGCTGCGCGGCTACCGGCCGGTCGTGGAGATCCAGTTCGACGGCTTCGTCTTCCCGGCGTACGACCAGATCGTCACCCAGCTGGCGAAGATGCGGGCCCGTTCGCTCGGCACGGTGAAGATGCCGGTCGTCATCCGCATCCCGTACGGCGGCGGCATCGGCGCGGTCGAGCACCACTCCGAGTCCCCCGAGTCGCTCTTCGCGCACGTGGCCGGCCTCAAGGTCGTCACCCCGGCGAACTCCTCCGACGCGTACTGGATGCTCCAGCAGGCCATCCAGAGCGACGACCCGGTCATCTTCTTCGAGCCCAAGCGCCGCTACTGGGACAAGGGCGAGGTCGACACCGAGGCCATCCCCGGCGAGCTGCACAAGGCCCGGGTCGCCCGCGAGGGCACCGACCTGACGCTCGTCGCGTACGGCCCGATGGTGAAGACCTGCCTGGAGGCGGCCGCGGCCGCCGCCGACGAGGGCAAGTCGATCGAGGTCGTGGACCTGCGGTCGATCTCGCCGCTCGACTTCGACACCATCCAGGCCTCGGTGGAGAAGACCCGCCGCCTGGTCGTGGTGCACGAGGCGCCGGTGTTCTTCGGCTCCGGCGCGGAGATCGCCGCCCGGATCACCGAGCGCTGCTTCTACCACCTCGAGGCCCCCGTCCTGCGGGTCGGCGGTTACCACGCGCCGTACCCGCCGGCGCGCCTGGAGGAGGAGTACCTGCCGGGCCTGGACCGCGTGCTCGACGCCGTCGACCGCTCGCTGGCGTACTGAGGAGAGCACCGTGACCATCCGCGAATTCAAGATGCCCGACGTGGGCGAGGGCCTCACCGAGGCCGAGATCCTCAAGTGGTACGTCCAGCCCGGTGACACCGTCACCGACGGGCAGGTCGTGTGCGAGGTCGAGACGGCGAAGGCGGCCGTGGAGCTGCCCATCCCGTTCGACGGCACCGTCCACGAGCTGCTGTTCCCCGAGGGCACGACGGTCGACGTCGGCCAGGTCATCATCTCGGTGAACGTGGGCGGCGGAGCGGAGCCCGCCGAGCCGGCGGCGCCGGCCGCGGCCGCCGCCCCGGCGCAGGAGCCGGTGGCCGAGCCGGCCGCCGAGCAGGCCCCGGAGGGCCGTCAGCCGGTCCTCGTCGGTTACGGCGTGGCCGCGTCCTCCACGAAGCGGCGGGCCCGCAAGGGCGCCGTGGTGCCCGGCCAGGCCGCCGCCGCGATCCAGGGCGAGCTCAACGGCCACGGCGGTGCCGCCACCGCGGCCCGCCCGCTGGCCAAGCCGCCCGTGCGCAAGCTCGCGAAGGACCTGGGCGTCGATCTGGCGACGGTCGTCCCGACCGGCCCGGACGGCATCATCACCCGCGAGGACGTGCACAAGGCGGCCGCCCCCGCGCCCGCCGCGCCGGCTCCGGTCGTCGAGGCGCCCGTCCCCGCTCCGGCCGCCGCTCCCGTTGCCGCTCCTGCGGCCGCCGTGTCGTCGGACGCGCGGGAGACCCGTATCCCCATCAAGGGCGTACGGAAGGCCACGGCGGCGGCGATGGTCGGCTCGGCCTTCACCGCGCCGCACGTCACCGAGTTCATCACCTTCGACATCACGCGCACGATGAAGCTGGTCGAGGAGCTCAAGTCCGACAGGGACATGGCGGGCCTGCGGGTCAACCCGCTCCTGCTGATCGCCAAGGCCGTCCTGGTCGCGATGAAGCGCAACCCGGACGTCAACGCGGCCTGGGACGAGGCCGCCCAGGAGATCGTGCTCAAGCACTACGTGAACCTGGGCATCGCCGCGGCCACCCCGCGCGGTCTGATCGTGCCGAACATCAAGGACGCGCACGCCCAGACCCTGCCGGAGCTGTCGAAGTCCCTGAGCGAGCTGGTCTCCACCGCCCGCGAGGGCAAGACCACCCCGGCGGCGATGCAGGGCGGCACCTTCACCATCACCAACGTCGGCGTCTTCGGCGTCGACACCGGTACGCCCATCATCAACCCGGGCGAGTCCGCGATCCTCGCGGTCGGTGCCATCAAGTTCCAGCCGTGGGTCCACAAGGGCAAGGTGAAGCCTCGCCAGGTCACCACCCTGGCGCTGTCCTTCGACCACCGCCTGATCGACGGCGAACTCGGCTCCAAGTTCCTGGCCGACGTCGCCGCGATTCTGGAGCAGCCGAAGCGGCTCATCACCTGGGCGTAAACGCCCGACGTCGTTTCACGTGAAACGCCCGGACGGCGGCACTCCGCCGCACCGGGCGTTTCCCGTTTTCCCGTGCCGGTCACGCTTGGCGAAAATACCTGTGGTGCCCCTGGGAAAGGCCTTTCTAGAGTCGTCGCCGACCGAGAACCACTTCGCTCGAACCAAGCTCGACACGAAGGGGGAATCATGAAGCTGTCGCTCAAGACGGCCCTGCGGGCCTCGACCATCCTGGGCGGAGCCGCGCTCCTCGCGGTGACCACCGCGACCTCGGCCTCGGCGACCGTCACCGCGTCCCACGGGTCCGACCGGGCGCAGGCCACGGCGTACTCGATGCGGGCGTACGACGGGGAGTCGGACGGCAACGGCGTGTACGCCGACGCCTACCTGGCCAACGGCGCCCACGTCTCGCAGTGGGACGGCAACGGCGCCCACGGCGACTGGGGCCCGTGGGCCACGTACAGCTCGCAGATCAAGCAGTTCCGGGTCTGCGAGGACCACACCGGCTGCTCGGCCTGGATCTACTGGCCCAGCTAGGCCGCTGGTCTGACCGCTTGAAGTGAAACGCCCGGCCGGGGACGGCGCCTCCCCGGCCGGGCGTACGCGTACGTGGATACGATCACCTCGGCGGTCGGGGGCAGAACGAGGGGGTGCCGTTTGACGTACGCGAAAGGGCCGGCGGAGGAAGCCCGGATCGAGGATGCGGGCAACGTCCTGGTCGCGCCTTCGACGCTGCGGGACGACGAGCTGAGGAAGGACTTCTTCGGGTCCGTCGTCGCCCCGGAAGACCTCGATTCCGGTTCGCTCGACCTCGCGGGGAAGACCGTCTACCTGTGCGGCGACATCGCCGCGATGAGCCGCCTTCCTCTGCGTGCGGCCGACCGGGTGTTCGTGATCCGGGAACTCTCCCACGGCTGCCGCGAGGACGTCGACGAACCGTGGACCCTCGTGGACCTCGGCCGGGTCCCCCTCCGCGTGCACGGCGTCGGCGTGTACTACCGCCGCTTCTTCGCACCCGGCGACGACCACTTCGGACGGATCCGTGCGGAGCACGCCTTCCAGTCCCTGACCGAGTCCACCAAACCCGGGGCCGCCCGCCGCAGCGGCATCTATCTGACGCCCGTCACGCGACACGGAGACGACCTGCATTTCCGCCTGCTGCGGTGCTCCACGAACCTCTCGGGGCCGACCGAGGGCTTCCGCCCGACCGACACGAGCATCGTCGAGGCCCTGAACGCCGAGGCCGCCTCCGTCTTCCGGAATCACGCGCCCCTCAACCACGTCCTCGCGCAGATCTACCACAACACCCGTGCCACGCCTGAGCGCAAGCAGTCCAAGGCCAGGATCTCGGCCCACGCCGACAAGACCAAGGACATGCCCGCCAACGGCGTCATGGCCTTCTGCACCTTCTACGACGGGCTCGACCAGCTGCGGCCCCTGGCCGAAGACCCCTTCGACCACGGCGTGAACGGCGTCAGCGCCCTGACCGGACTGCGGTTCCGGCTCAAGGAGCCGAACGGAGGAGGCGACGGGTCCGGGCTCCCTCCGCAGTTCACGGTGACCCTCCATCCCGGCTCCGTGCTCTTCATGCCGCTGTCCACCAACCGGCTGTACACGCACGAGATCCGGCCCTCGGCGCTGGACGCTTCGCTGCTCCCCACCCGCCTCGGGTACGTGGTGCGCTGTTCGAGCGCCGAAGCCGTCCACAGGAACGGCGACACGTTCCTCAAGGCCGCCGGAGGCGGTCTGGTGAAGCTGGAGCCGCCCACGCCGGACGGCATGGACGAGCTGCGCCGGCTGTACGCCGAGGAGAACAGGACCTCGGCCTTCGTCGACTACGGCGACGCGTTCCTCTTCAGCATGAACACGGGAGACTACGTTGCGCCCCGCGTCTAGCATCGCCGACGAGATCGTCTCCTGCGTCCTGCCGGCCGAGGAGAACCTCTTCACGGAGCTCTCCGCCTCGGTGCGCTGGGAAGACGTGGGGAAAGGCCGGCGAGCCGCCGTCATCGCCCGGGTCGACGCATCGGGCGACGTGCCTCTCGTACGCACCACCGCCCGGTACGGCAGCCCGGCGCAGCGCTTCCGACCGGCGCACGAACGGCTGGCGCGGCGGATCCGGGAACGCGCGGCGCTTCCGGCCGGCTTCAACAACGCCCTCGTCGAGACCTACACGAACGCCTACCGGACCATGGGCAGCCATTCCGACCAGGCGCTCGATCTGGCCGACGAGTCGTTCGTCGCCGTCTTCTCCTGCTACGAGGACCCCGGAGCGGGCCCGTCGAGAAAGCTGATCTTCGAGTCGAAGGAAGACGGCGGCGAGAAGCACGAGATCCTTCTCGCCCACCACGGCGTCGTCGCGTTCTCCGTCGGGACGAACCGGCGACTCAGGCACCGCATCGTCTGGGAGGCGCCCGCCGGCGCGGCGGACAACCCCTGGCTGGGCGTGACGTTCCGGACGTCGAAGACCTTCGTCCGGTTTCGCGACGGACAGGCCTACCTCCCGCACGGGGCGCGCCTCGTGGCGGCCGACGACGAGCAGAGGCGTGCGTTCTACCGGTTGCGACGCCGCGAGAACGACGAAGCGGACTTCGTCTACCCCGAGCTGACCTGCACCGTCAGCGAGAGCGACCTGATGCCGCCGGTCTGACCCGCCCGCCCAGGGCAGTGCCGTCCGCGATGCGGACGGGTCTGCCTCTTGCACCCCTGTTGTATCTATGCTGTGCGCATGCCGTCACCAGTGCCTTCGCCCGTCAGACAGCCCCCCGCCGCCGACCGCGTCTACATGCACGTCAAGCAGGCGGTCCTCGACCGGCGTTACGAGGGCGGCACCCTGCTCACCGAAGGGGAGCTCGCGCAGGCCGTCGGGGTGTCCCGCACACCGGTGCGCGAGGCGCTGCTCAAGCTGGAGATGGAAGGGCTGCTGAAGCTCTACCCGAAGAAGGGCGCCCTGGTCCTCGCCGTCTCCGCGCAGGAGATCGCGGACGTCGTCGAGACCCGGCTGCTCGTCGAGGAGTTCGCCGTACGCCGGGCCGTGCCCGCGCCGCCCGCGCTCGTCGCACGGCTCGAAGAGCTCCTGGAGGAGCAGAAGCGGCGGGCCGAGGCCGGTGACCTGGCCGAGGTGGCCGTCACCGACCGCTGCTTCCACGCCGAGATCGTCAAGCACGCCGGCAACCAGATCCTCGCCCGGCTCTACGACCAGCTCCGCGACCGTCAGTTGCGGATGGGCGTCGCGGTCATGCAGTCGCAGCCCGACCGGATCGCCAAGAACATCGCCGAGCACGCCGAGATCCTGGAGCGGATCAAGGCCGGGGACGCCGAAGGGGCCGCGCACTGCGTGCGGCAGCACCTCAGCTGGGTCAAGATCCTGGTGCGGGGTGACGAGCGATGAGCGGCCGTGACGGACACGGCTCCGGCGTCAGCCTGCCCGGCGATCCGCCCGGCGGCCGGCGCGCGGTCCTCGTCTGGGGCGTCGGCGTCGCCGTCTACTTCGTCGCCGTCATCTTCCGCACGTCCCTCGGCGTCGCCGGACTCGACGCCGCCGACCGCTTCGGGGTCAACGCCTCCGCGCTCTCCACCTTCTCCATACTCCAGCTGCTCGTGTACGCGGGCATGCAGATACCCGTCGGCCTCATGGTCGACCGCCTCGGCACGAAGAAGGTCCTGACCATCGGCGTCCTGCTGTTCACCCTCGGGCAGCTGGGCTTCGCGCTCTCCCCCTCGTACCCGATGGCACTCGCCTCCCGCGCCCTGCTCGGCTGCGGCGACGCGATGACCTTCATCAGCGTGCTGCGGCTCGGCACCCGCTGGTTCCCGGCCCGCCGCGGGCCGCTGGTCGCCCAGCTCGCCGGTCTCGTCGGGATGGCCGGAAACCTCGTCTCCACGATCGTCATCGCCCGGCTCCTGCACGGAGTCGGCTGGACGGCCGCCTTCGCGGGCAGCGCCGCCGCCGGCGTGGTCGTCCTCGTCCTGCTGCTGCTCTTCCTCAAGGACCACCCCGAGGGCCACGAGCCCGAGCCGTCCCCCGAGCAGGGGGCACCTCCCTCGCCCGCGGGCGCCGCCTTCGTCCGCCGGCAGATCGCCGAGTCCTGGCGCGAGCCGGGCACCCGGCTCGGCATGTGGGTGCACTTCACCACCCAGTTCCCCGCCATGGTGTTCCTGCTGCTCTGGGGGCTGCCCTTCCTGGTCGAGGCGCAGGGCCTGACACGGGAGACCGCCGGGGAACTGCTGACCCTCGTGGTGGCCTCCAACATGCTCGTGGGGCTCGTCTACGGCCAGATCATCGCCCGGCACCACGCCGCCCGCGCGCCCCTGGCGCTCGGCACCATCGCGGTGACGGCCACCCTGTGGGCGACCACCCTCGTCTACCCCGGCGACCACGCGCCGATGTGGCTGCTCGTGACGCTCTGCACCGTGCTCGGCGCCTGCGGCCCCGCCTCGATGATCGGCTTCGACTTCGCCCGCCCCGCCAACCCGCCGGAGCGGCAGGGCACCGCCTCCGGCATCGTCAACATGGGCGGCTTCGTCGCCTCGATGACGACGCTCTTCGCGGTGGGCGTGCTGCTCGACGCGACGGGCGACGACTACCGGATCGCCTTCTCCTCCGTCTTCGTCCTGGAGGCCCTGGGCGTCGTCCAGATCCTGCGCCTCAAGGCCCGCACCGCGCGACGGGAGCGGGAACGGCTCGTCGCCAGCCGCGTGGAGGCCGTGCACGTTCCCGCGTGACGATCAGTTCGGGGTCACCGCGAAGTTCGCCAGGATCGCCCGGGCCAGGTGCTCGTCGCCCTCCGTCTTGACCCGGTCGGCGACGTCGGAGGGGCGGACGCGGCCGCAGGCCAGGCGGACGTACGTCTCCCAGTCCGTCGCCAGCGTCACGGCGGGGCCGAGCGACGGGGCGCCGTCGACGGTGCCGTTGCCCTCGGCGTCCACGCGGACCGTGCGCAGGAACTCCACCGGGCCGCTCACGTCGAAGACCACCGCCGACTGCGGCGGCGCCCCGGCGTCCTTGGCGACCACCTTCGGCAGGGCCTCCAGGAGCACGTCACGGGTGACGTACGCGCCGGGGGAGTCCCAGTTGCCCGGGGCGTTGAGCGTGGCGCGCAGGTCCTGCTCGTGCACCCAGCAGTCGAAGGCCCGCATCCGGTAGGCCAGTTCCAGGGTCTGCTCGGCGCCGAGGGGGGCGCGGATCAGGGCGTCGGGCTGCCGGTTCTCGTTGCGCAGCTGGCGGGCCCGGCGGATCAGTACGTACTCCAGCTCCGAGGTCATCTCCGGCGCGGTGTGGTGCCGCCGCACATCGACCTGCATCTCCATGTAGCGGGCGAAGTCGGTGCGCACGTGGTAGAGGTCGCGGGGCAGGGTGTGGATGGGGCGGGGGTCGCCCAGCATCTCGGTCTCCATGCCGATGACGTGGGAGACGATGTCGCGGACGGACCAGCCCGGGCACGGCGTGGCGCGGTTCCACTCGCCCTCGACGAGCGGCTGCACCAGCTCGGCTATCGCTTCGATGGAGTGGGTCCAGGCGTCGGCGTAGTTCTGGAGGCTGGGATGGACGGTCACGGGACCCCTCGGCGGTTCTTCGTGCTCGGGCTGCTGGCGTAGCGGGCGGGCTGAAACATGACTGCGTGGAGGCTCGGACGCTAAGTTACGCTGCCCGAAGGCACCCCGGCAGTGCTTTCGTGTGACGATCGTAGGCCGGTGTTGACGGCTCGAATGCCAGGACGGTGGTAGTGTGCGCGCCTCACTGATCCAGATCGCGGTAGACCCGGACGAACCGGTCGAGGACCGGCGGGCGCGCGTGGCCCGGCTCGTACGGGAGGAGCGGGGCGCCGCCGATCTCGTCGTCCTCCCGGAGCTGTGGCCGATGGGCGCCTTCGCCTACGAGGCGTTCGCCGCCGAGGCCGAGCCGGTGAAGGGCCCCACGTACGCGGCGATGTCCGCCGCCGCGCGGGACGCCGGGGTGTGGCTGCACGCGGGCTCGGTCGTGGAGGCGGCCGGTGGCGCCCTCTACAACACCTCGCTCGTCTTCTCCCCCGACGGCGAGCTCGCCGCGAGCTACCGCAAGATCCACCGCTTCGGCTTCGACAAGGGTGAGGCCGTGCTGATGGCGGCCGGCGAGGACCTGGTGACCGTCGGCCTGCCGCGGCTGACCGTCGGCGTCGCCACCTGCTACGACCTGCGCTTCCCCGAGCTGTTCCGCGGCCTGGTCGACGCCGGTGCCGAGGCCTTCGTGATTCCGGCGGGCTGGCCGGCCCGGCGCCTCGCGCACTGGACGCTGCTCGCGCGGGCGCGCGCCGTCGAGAACCAGGCGTACGTGCTGGCCTGCGCGACCGCGGGCACGCACGCCGGCGTGGAGCAGTCCGGGCACTCGCTCGTCGTCGACCCGTGGGGCGAGGTCCTGGCCGAGGCGGGCCCGGACGAGGAGATCCTCCGGGTCGAGCTCGACCCGGCGAAGGTCACGACGACCCGGGAGCAGTTCCCGGCCCTGAAGGACCGGGTCCTGGGCCGCCCCTGAACGGGCCGGGCGGCGGCCCCTCGACGCCCCTCTAGGAATTGGCCTCGGCCCACAGCTCGGTGGCCCTGCGGACACCCGCCTTCACGGCGCCGAACCGGGTCAGGGCCGAGCGGTCCACCCCGGCGAAGATCAGCGCCAGGGAGAGGTCGCCGCCCTCCGCCCGCCCGGTGGCCTGGACGGTCAGCTTCCGGCCCTTGCCCCGGCCCGACTCGCGGACGGTCACCGTGACGCCCGGGTCCTCCTCGTCGGCCGCGCGCGACAGCACGTAGCCGCGCTTGTCGAGGGCGGACAGCCGGTAGTGGTCGCCTGCGTGACGCAGCACCAGGGAACGCTGGTGCAGCGTCGCGCCCAGGCGGTTGCGGGTCATGTACACGATCCGGTCGCCGACCCGCAGCGTGGCCCGGTTCAGGGTCGGCAGGCCGAGGTTCTCGGCGTGTATCCCGCGCGACTCGTAGCTGGCCGGCGGGACGAGACCGCCGCGCAGCTCCGACACGATGAGCTCCGGGAGCGTACGGGGCAGCGGGCAGACCAGTGTGAGCTCGCCGAACTCCGGCGAGACGCCCCGCCAGCCGTTCAGCCGCTCCGGCCGCTTCCCCTCCTGCCAGCGGTGCAGGGTGAACGGCGTGACGGTGGTGTGCACGGATACGGCTCCTTCGGGCGGCGGTCGGACAGGGTGGGCAAGAACGGCGACGCGTTCAGACGGTGATCGCGTTCAGGGCGGCGGGCCGGACCGCGGCCTCCGCCTCCGGCGACGGCGCGTACTCGGCCCACGCCGCCGCCAGTCTCCGCACCGCGGCGACGAGGGTGTCGTGCGGCAGGAGGAAGTGCAGCCGCAGCATGCGGGCGCTGCCGCCCAGGGCGTCCATGGTCGAACCGGGCAGCACGGCGACGCCGTGGCGCAGCGCGAGCTGGGCGAACGAGACGCCGTCGCCGTACGGGAGCCGCACCCACAGCGTCTGGCCGCCTGCGGCCGGCGGGCAGTCCCAGGAGGGCAGCAGCCGGGCCAGCTCGGCCCGCAACAGGTCGTGTCCGGCCCGCAGTTCCGCCACGCGCGAGCGGACGATCGGATCGAAGTCGCCCAGCAGCCGGGCCGCCACCAGCTGCGCCGGAACGTCACTGCCGAGGTCGTGCAGCGCCTTCAGCCGCGCGAGCCGCGCGATCAGCGGTGCGGGGCCCCGCACCCAGCCGATCCGCAGCCCGCCCCAGACCGATTTGCTGAGCGACCCGATGGCGACGACCCCCGTGCCGTACGCGGACAGGGGCGGCGGCCCCTCGCACCCGCCGGCCCCGGCGCCGGCCCCGGCCCCCGCCCAGGTTTCGGGCCCAGCCCCCGCCCCCGCCCAGGTTTCGGGCCCGTCGAGGCGCAGCTCGCTCAGCACCTCGTCGTCGATCAGCGGCACGCCGTACGCCTCCGCCGCCTCGACCAGGCGCCGCCCCAGCAGCGGCGGCAGGACCGTACCGGTCGGGTTCTGGAAGCGGGGGATCACATAGGCCAAGGCGGGGCGGTGACGTTCCATCACCCGGATCGCCGCGTCCACGTCGAGCCCGTCGGGGCCCACCGCCACCGGATGAGGTACGGCCGCGGCCTCCCGGAAGAGGTCGAGGGCGCCCGGATAGGTCGGCGCCTCCACCAGGACCCCGTCGCCCGGCGCCACGAGGAGCCGGGTGAGCAGGCCGATCGCCTGCTGGGCGCCGGTGGTGACGAGGATCTGCTCCGGGCCGGTCGGCAGGCCGCGGCGCGCGTAGCGGCCGGCGACCGCGGTCCGCAGCGCGGGCAGACCGGCCGGGTGGTAGCCGAGGTCGTCCGCCGGCAGCACGAGACGCGCGTACGCCTCCGCGAGCGCGGGCGGCGGTGACGGCGGTGCCGCGCAGCTCAACAGCAGGACGTCGTCGACGGGTTCGAGCAGGTGCAGGAACATCGGGTTGGACGTCTCCGTCACCCTCGGCTCCCCCGGGGGCGTGAGCGCGGCCGGTGCCACCCGCGTGCCGCTGCCCTGCCGGCGCACCAGGCGCCCCTCCTGCCGCAGCGTCTCGTACGCGGCGACCACCGTCGTCCGGCCCACCGAGAGCGCGCCCGCGAGTCTCCGGTCCGGGGGCAGCGCGGCCCCCGGCGGCAGCAGGCCCTCGTCGATCAACTGTCGTACCCGGGCCGCGAGAAGCAGGTACATCGGCCCGCGTCCGGCCGACCAGCGGCCGAGCCAGGCCACCAGTTCGCCCAGGGAGGGTGTCATTGGATCCATCGGCGGACCAATCTGCCGGGATTGGATCTGTGGGCGCAAGCCCGCCGTCCACAGACTGAACGCCATGAGCGCCGACCTCCTTCCCGACACGTCCCGTCCCGAGACCCTCGCCGTCCACTCCCCGCAGCCGGAGATCCGCGGCAGCCGGCCGCTCGGCGTGCCCCTCCACCAGGGACACGTCTTCGCCTTCGAGAGCGCGGACGCCCTCGCCGAGGCCTTCGAGTCGCCCGACGCCTTCCTCTACAGCCGCATGGGCAATCCGACGGTCCGCGCCCTGGAGACCGCGGTCGCCCGCCTGGAGGGAGGCGCCGACGCCCACTCGTTCGCCTCCGGCATGGGCGCCATCAACGGCGTCCTGCTCGCGCTGCTCTCCACCGGCGGGCACGTCATCGCCCAGCGCTGCCTGTACGGCGGCACCTACGCCGTCCTCACCGACCTCGCCGAACGCTGGGGCGTCGAGGTCACGTACGTCTCCGGGACGGACGCCGACGAGGTGCGGGCCGCGCTGCGGCCGGAGACCCGGCTGCTGTACCTGGAGACGATCGCCAACCCCACCACCCGGGTCTCCGACCTGCCCGCGCTGATCGCCGTCGCGCGGGAGGCGGGCGTGCCCACCTGCGTCGACAACACCTTCGCCTCGCCGCTGCTGTGCCGGCCGATCGGGTACGGCGCGGACATCGTCGTCCACTCCGCGACCAAGTACCTCGCGGGCCACGCCGACGTCCTCGGCGGGATCGCCGTCTTCAAGGACGTCGGGACGCACCGCCGGGTCCGTCACCACGCCGTCGAACTGGGCGCCGTCACCGATCCGTTCGCCGCGTGGCTGACGCTGCGCGGGCTGCAGACCCTGCCGCTGCGCGTCGAGCGGCAGTGCGCGAACGCCGCCGAGCTGGCCGGCCGGCTCGCCGCCCACCCGGCGGTCGCCGCCGTCCGCCACCCGGCGCTCGCCGGGCACCCGGACCACGAGGTGGCCGCGCGGCTGCTGCCGCGGGGCGGCGGCGGGGTGGTCTCGCTGGACCTCGCGGGCGGGCGGGAGGCCGGGCGGGCCTTCGTCGAGGCGGTGCGGGTGGCCTCGCTGAGCGTCTCGCTCGGCGACGTGAAGACCCTGGTCATGCACCCGGCCTCGACCTCCCACCGCCAGCTGGACGAGGCGGCGCTCACGGCGGCGGGCATCGGCCCGGGCACGGTCCGGATCTCCGTCGGCATCGAGCACGTCGAGGACCTGTGGACGGACCTGGCCCAGGCGCTGGAGAAGGCCGCCGCGGCCGGGACGGTCTGAGCCGGTCAGTCCTCCCGTTCCCGCTCGGCCATCCGGATCACGCACACCGCGATCGCGACGAGCAGGGCGGAGTCGGCGTCCTCGCGGACCACGTTCACGGCGTAGGTGTCGCGGACGTGGAACCACTGGCGCGAGATGTGGGCGAGGAGTTCGCCGTCGTACTCGACGGTGAACTCCCGGTCCAGGATCCGTCCGCTGACGTCGAGTTCGGTGCCCTCGACGAGGGTGACGCGGTAGTGGTTGCGCAGCAGCGAGAGCCGTTTGCGGCGCACGGTGGCGAGCGGCCGCTCCTCCCGCTCGATCGTCATCGTGTCGCGCAGGCTGAACATCTTCTGCCGCAGTGTGACCAGCACCCGCCCGTCGGGGTCCTTCAGCTCCAGGGTGTCGCGCAGCCGCAGCGCCTTCCCGTCGACGAGGAAGGCGTGCCGGCCCCGCTCGTCCTCGATCCAGTAGTCGTCGCCGATCGCGAAGATCTTGTCCCGTACCAGGTATTTCATGACGGAATGCCTTCCCCGTCACGGGGAGAAGTCACGGGGAGAAGTAGCGGGTGAAGGGGTCGGAGCTGACGCCGAGCTCGGTGCCGAAGGGCGTGTCGAGCTGGTGGATCAGGAGCACCGTGAAGGCGATGAAGCCCGACAGGCCCATCACCAGGATGACGTGGGTGCTGCTGCGGTTGAGGCCGAAGAGGAACATGAAGGCGACGGTGAGGACGCCGCCGATGACGAGTCCCGCCCACAGGACGACGGAGAGGCGTTCGTCGGCCGCCGCCTCGCGGCCCCGGCGGGCGTCGTCCACGTAGCCGATCTGGGCCAGCACCTCCTGGGCGGCGATCTGCTGGGACGTGGTGGCCTTGCCGCGCAGCTCGCCCGCGGCGCGCAGCCGGTCGAGCAGGGCCCAGCCCTCCGCGCCGAGGGGCTCGCGCTCGGCCATCCTGGCCCATTCGACGTCCACGACGTGCCCGGCGTACGTACGGGCCGCCTCGCGCAGCGGCCGGCGCTGCTCGGCGGGGAGGGCGTCGGCCAGGAGGTACGTCTGGTGCAGGGCGCTCGCCTCGGCCTGGACGCGGTCGTCGGCGGTGGCGCGGTTGTCCCAGACGGAGACCAGGCAGAGGCCGAGCACCAGCGCGTAGAAGACCGACACCATCATCGAGATGTACTCGGCGACGTCCTCGCGGGGCAGGTCGTCCGGCCGCCGTGGGAAGAGCTTGGTCTTGAGGTACACCGCGAGGGCGGCGAGCAGGGCGACGGCGAAGATGACGGTGAGGGTTTCCAGCAGGGCCATGAGGTCTGGGGCCTCTCCGGGCGCTCAGTGGTGGCGGCGACTGCCGAGCAGCGCGGCGGCGACGGCGGCGGGGATGAGGATCAGCAGCAGCGTCAGGACGACGCCGCGCCGGGGGAGTTCACGGGAACGGCGCTGCAGACGCGCCAGCAGGCCTTCGTCCCCGGCGGCGGTGACCCGTTCGGGTGACACCGGGGGCCGCTGGACGGCGGGCACCTCACCCACGGCAGGCACCTCACCCACGGCGGGCACCTCACCCACGGCGGGCACCTCGGCCGCGCCGGGTGCCTCGCCGACGGCGCCGGGA
>NZ_JBHXFE010000061.1:0-41974 GCF_042722475.1 Streptomyces sp. NPDC127092 | reverse complement strand
CGACGCCCGGCCCTTCACATGGACCAAGACCGCCGACCAGATCCTCGACCGCATCTGCCGCTACTGCGACAGGATCTCCGAACCAGGTCACTAGGCGGCCTTCTCCAGGGTGACCAGGGTGAGCTTCGGGCCCACCTCGTGGGTGGCGACCTGCGCGTAGCCCTTGCTGCGGTAGAGCCGCAGGTTGCCCTCGCTGCGGTGGCCGGTGAAGAGCTGGAAGCGCTTGGCGGCCGGGGCGGGCTCGGCCGCGTAGTGGCTTTCGATGGCGTCGAGGAGCCGGCCGCCGATGCCGTGCCGCTGCATGCGCGGGTGGACGATGAGCTTGGCGATGCGTACGGTGCCGTCCTCGTCGAGCCGGCCGCGCACGGACGCGACGATCTCGTCGCCGAGGCGGGCGACGAAGGCGCGGCCCTCGCCGAGTTCGGCGCGCAGGGCGTCCAGCGACTGGGTCAGCGGCTCGATCGACCAGTCCTGGTAGATCTCGGCCTCGCGCTGGTAGCAGAGGTACTGCAGCTTCAGGATGCTCTCCGCGTCCTGCGTCGCGTCCGCCGCTGAGATGGTCACGCTCATGCCCATGTGCGCATGCCTCCCGCTCATCTGGTCCGCCGTGGGTCTACGGCACCCTTCCCCGCGCGCCCGCGCCGGGAACCTCCGCAGCCAGCATTCTGCGCAGGCATCCCAGGCAACGGGAACGCATCGGCCCCAGACTCCCCTGTGAGATACCCAACGCCCCTGCGATTTCCCGGTAGGTGGGGTCGCCGGGATGGAGCATCGCGGTGAGCAGCCGCGGGCAGTGGCCGGGTGTGCGGCGGACGGCGGCGCGCAGCGCGCGGCGGCGCTCGGCGACCAGGGCGTGGCTCTCGGGCGACCGTCCGGCCTCGTGGGCCGGTTCGTCGTGGTAGGGCCGTTCCCGGAGGCGGGCCCGGCGGGCGCGGCGGGCCTCGGTCCGTACGGCACGGCGCAGCCAGTCGGCGGGGTGCTCGGGGGCGCCCTCCTCCTGGAGGCGCTCCAGGAGCCGCAGCCAGACGGCCTGTTCGAGGTCTCCGGCCTCGACGCCGGCGGCCGGCGCCTCCGCCCGGGACTCGGCGGCGAGCAGCGGCGTGAGGGTGGCGAGGAGGGTTTCGCGGGAGGTCATGCCCGGCACGATGCGGGGCGGTCCGGGCCCGGTTGCGGGCCCGGCCGTAAACCACCCGGTCGGGGGTACGGCCGGGCCGCGCGAGGACGGGAGGGTGTCCGGCGGACCGAGCCGGGACGGGCCCGGGCGGGGTCAGCGGTCGCGGAAGTCCGCCGCCGCGAGCAGCGCCGTGTCGGCGTTGTCGGAGAAGATCCCGTCGATCCCGGTGGCGAAGAACCGCCGGAGGGCGCCGAAGGCGTCGCCGTACGCCTGGGGGTCGGTGCCCCGCCGGTACTCGGCCGGCAGGAAGGTGTTCTCGTTGCGCTGGGTGTACGGGTGGAGGATCAGGCCCTCGGCGTGCGCGTCGCGCACCAGGGTGGTCTCGGCGCCGAGCCGTCCGCTCGCGTCGCGGGGCAGGATCAGGTCGAGGGTGGGGCCGATGCCCTGCGCGTACGAGGCGATCCAGCGCAGGCCCTCGGGCTTCACGAGGTCGGCGACGGTGCGCGGGTCGCCGGCCTGGACGAAGTCCCAGGGGCGGCTGCTCGCGGCGGAGAGCAGCACGACGCGCGGGGCGTCCACGAGGCGGGCCAGGCGCTGGATGCTGCTGGGCTCGAAGGACTGGAGGAAGACCGGGGAGTGCGCGCGGTGGCGGCCGTAACGGCGCAGGAGCCGGGCGAGCCGCTCCTCGAGGCCGAGGCCGAGGGAGCGGAAGTAGGTGGGGTGCTTGGTCTCGACGTGGAGCCAGACCTCGCGGCCGCGGCGGCGGCCCTCCTCCTCGGCCCAGCGCAGCACCTCCTCGAAGGTGGGGACCGTCCAGCGGCCGTCGTAGAGGGTGTTCTCCTGGCGGGTGGCCGGAATGCGCTCCTTGGCCCGGAGGGTCTTGAGCTCGGCGAGCGTGAAGTCCTCGGTGAACCAGCCGGTGAGGGTGGTGCCGTCGACGGTCTTGGTGGTGCGGCGGGCGGCGAACTCCGGGTGGTCGGCCACGTCGGTCGTGCCGGTGATGTCGTTCTCGTGGCGACAGACCAGGTGGCCGTCCCGGGTGGGGACGAGGTCCTGTTCGACGACGTGGGCGCCCATGTCGAGGGCGAGCTGGTAGGAGCCGAGGGTGTGCTCGGGGCGGTAGCCGCTGGCGCCGCGGTGGGCGATGACGGTGGGGACGGGCAGCGAGCGATAGCCGTGCCCCCGGCCCGCGGCCCCGGCCCCCGGGTCGGTGTCGGCGGCGACGGCGGACTGCACGGCCTGCGCGGTGCCTCCGGCGAGGACGGTCGAGCCGCCGAGGACGGCTGCTCCGGCGGCTCCGAGGACGGCTCGTCGGGCCGGGGTCCGGCGCTCGGGCTGTGTCATGAACACTCCTTCGATGGTGATGTCCCGTGTGATGTCCCGCACCTGTCAACTACCGTCCCGACGCTAGGCAAAGACCCCCTACGAACGGCAGACCTGCGGGGAACATGGCGGAAACACACGTCAACACCGCGTATCCACTCCGTGAACCCGATGTGCGACGCGCCGTGACCCGCGAGTATCGTCGCGATCTGCACTTGTCGGCTCCGCACGAGCCGCCCGCCCGACACCGGAGGAACCGTTGTCCCGTCTCGCGATCGTGAAGGCCGTCCTCGGTCCGGTCCTGCGCCTCATGTTCCGCCCGCGCGTCGAGGGCGCCGAGAACGTCCCGGGCACCGGGCCGGTGATCCTCGCGGGGAACCACCTGACCTTCATCGACTCGATGATCATGCCGATCTGCCTGGACCGCCAGGTGTTCTTCATCGGCAAGGACGAGTACGTGACGGGCAAGGGCGTCAAGGGCCGGCTGATGGCCTGGTTCTTCACCAGCGTCGGCATGATCCCGGTGGACCGCGACGGCGGCCGCGGCGGTGTGGCCGCGCTGATGACCGGACGCCGGGTCCTGGAGGAGGGCAAGATCTTCTCGATCTACCCGGAGGGCACCCGCTCCCCCGACGGCCGCCTCTACCGGGGCCGCACCGGCATCGCCCGGCTCACCCTGATGACGGGCGCGCCGGTGGTGCCGTTCGCGATGATCGGCACCGACAAGGTCCAGCCGGGCGGTGCGGGCTTCCCGCGCCCGGGCCGGGTGACGGTCCGCTTCGGCGAGCCGATGGAGTTCTCCCGCTACGACGGCATGGACCGCGACCGGTACGTGCTGCGGGCGGTGACGGACTCGGTGATGGCCGAGGTCATGCGGCTGTCGGGCCAGGAGTACGTCGACATGTACGCCACCAAGGCGAAGGAAGCCGCGTAACGCCCGTCCGGCCGTCTGACGCCGGCCACGCGAAAGGGCGCCCCCGTGGATCGGGGGCGCCCTTCGCGCGTACCGGCGGGCGTCAGTGCTCGACGCCGTCGGCCAGCTTCTGGCCGCGCAGCAGGAACCAGGCCGCGACCGCGGTCGCGAGGAGGACCGCCGCGCCGGCGCCGGCCGCGATGCGCAGCCCGTCGACGAAGGCGTCCTGGGCGGCCGAGACCAGCGCGCCGGCCTGGGCCGGGTCGAGGCCCGCGGAGGCCTCGACGGCGCCGCCGAGCGAGTCGTGGGCGGCGGCGGCGGTGTCCGCCGGGACGCCGGCCGGGGTGGTGAAGCTCCGGTAGACGCCGGTGACGATGGAGCCGAGCACCGCGATGCCGAGGGCCGCGCCCAGCTCGTACGCCGTCTCGGAGACCGCGGACGCGGCACCGGCCTGCTCCTTGGGGACGCTGGAGAGGATCACGTCGGCGGTGACGGTGAACGCGAAGCCCGCGCCGACGCCGACGACGAGGAGGCTCGCGCCGAGCAGCGGGTAGCCCGTCGTCTGTCCGAGCGTGGTCAGCACCGCGAGGGCGAGACCGATGGCGGCGAGACCGCCGGCGACGACGGACCGCACGGAGAACCGGCGGGCGACGTTGCCCGCGACCAGACCGGCCGTCACCGCGCCGATGGCGGCGGGCAGTTCGGCGAGCCCGGCCTCCAGCGGCTGGCGGCCCTGGACCAGCTGGAAGAACTGGGACAGGAAGAACACCAGCCCGGACAGGCCGAGGATGGTCAGCAGGTCGGCCAGGACGGCACCGGAGAAGCCGCGGTTGCGGAACAGGCGCATGTCCAGGAGCGGGGCCGGCAGCCGGAGCTGGCGGCGGACGAACCAGGTCAGCGCGCCGGCCCCGAGGAGGGCGGCAACGGCGACGTCCACGGTGACGCCGTGAGCGGCCAGCTCCTTGACCGCGTAGACGACGCCGATCATGCCGACGAGCGAGAGGCCGACGCTGGGCAGGTCCCAGGGGCCCGGGCGCGGGTTCTTCGACTCGGGGATGAGCCGGGCGCCGACGAGGACCAGGACGGCCATGACGGGCAGGTTGATGAGGAAGACCGAGCCCCACCAGAAGTGCTCCAGCAGGAATCCGCCGACGACCGGGCCCACGGCGGCACCGGCCGAGGCCATGGCGCCCCAGATGCCGATGGCGAGGCTGCGCTCGCGCGGGTCGTGGAAGAGGTTGCGGATCAGGGCGAGGGTGGACGGCATGAGGGTGGCGCCGGCGACACCGAGCAGGGCGCGGGCCACGATCATCATCTCGGGGCTGCTGGCGTAGGCGTTGAGCACGGAGACGGCACCGAAGGCGACGGCTCCGCTGAGCAGCAGCTTCTTGCGGCCGATGCGGTCGCCGAGGCTGCCCATGGAGACCAGCAGGCCGGCGATGACGAAGGAGTAGACGTCGCCGATCCACAGCAGCTGGGTGCCGGACGGCTTGAGGTCCTCGGAGAGGAAGGGGGTCGCCAGACCGAGCACCGTGGCGTCGACCGCCACGAGCAGCACGGCCAGGACGAGCACGGCGAGGGCGAGCCACCGGCCGGGACGGCGCACGCCCTCGGTATGGCTTTCGAGCTGCTTCGCCCTCGTGACGCTGTCGGTGATCACTTCTCCACGCTCCTGCGCGCTCCGCCGAGCAGCAGCTCGGCGATCATGTACTGGTAGTCCTTGGCGGCGACCCGCCCGTCGGCGACGGCCCAGGCGCACGAGCCGACGAGCCCGTAGAAGGCTTCGCTGAGCCAGGCGGGGGTCAGGTCGATCCGGAAGACGCCCTCTTCCTGGCCGCGCCGGAAGAGTCCGGCGATCCGGGCGTCGAGGCGGGCCCAGCCCGCGTTCTGCTGGTCGCCCTCGAAGAGCTGGTTCTCGGTGACGAGGAAGGCCAGCAGCGGTGCGACGGGCTCCGAGGCGCCGATCAGCCGGCGTACGGCCTCGTCGGCCGGCCCCTCGTCGATCCGGGCCGCGTCGAGCGCGGCCTCGGTCTCCTCGATGCACATCTGCTCGAGCGCCCGCACCAGCGCGTCCCGCCCGGCGAAGTGCCGGTGCAGCGTGGCCCGGCCGATCCCGGCGGCCCGCGCGACCTCGTCCATGGTGGCGGTCGCCTTGCGGGAGAGCAGGGCTGCGGCGGCGTGGAGCACCTGGGTGCGGTTGACTGACATGAGACAACCATACACCGCTTGAGACATGAATGTCTCACGCGAAATTTCGATGCCTCACATGGGGCGGGACAGGAATGCTGTGGACATGACGAAGCCGCTGCTGCTGATCGACGTGGACGGGCCGCTGAACCCGTACGCCGCCCAGGCCGAGCGCCGGCCCGAGGGGTACAGGACCCACCGGATGCGGCCGGACGGCTGGTTCGAGAACAGGCCGCTGCGCGTGTGGCTCAACCCCGACCACGGCCGGGAGCTGCTCGCGCTGGCGGACGCGTACGAGCTGGTGTGGGCGACGACGTGGAAGGGCGAGGCGAACGTGTGGATCGGGCCGCAGCTCGGGCTGCCCGAGCTGCCGTTCGTCGACTGGCCGAAAATGCACGGGGCCGCCCCGCGCGGAACGTTCTGGAAGACCCAGTACATCCTGGAGTACGCGCAGGGGCGGCCGTTCGCGTGGGTGGACGACGACATCACGTCGTACGACCACGAGTACGTGGAGCAGAACCACCTGGCCGCCGCCCTGCTGCTGCACGTCGACCCCCGGCTCGGGCTGCTCCGGCCGGACTTCGACGCGCTCGCGGACTGGGCGGCGGCGCTCTAGGGGGTGCGATTCAGTTCTTGGCGGTGGCCCAGGCGTGCTGGATCACCAGATCCGCCTTGACCTCGACCAGCTGGGCGGCGACCGCCGAGGGGGCCGTGCCGCCCCGGCCGTTGCGGGAGGCGAGGGCGCCGGGGACGTTGAGGACCGTGCGGACCTCGGGGGTGAGGTGCTCGGAGATCTTGGCGAACTGCTCGTCCGTCAGCTCGTCCAGCTCCTTGCCCTCCGCCTCGGCGACCTTGACGCACTCGCCGGCCACCTCGTGCGCCACCCGGAACGGCACGCCCTGCTTGACCAGCCACTCGGCGATGTCCGTCGCGAGCGAGAAGCCCGCCGGGGCCAGCTCCTCCATGCGCTCCCGGTTGACGGTGAGCGTCGCCATCATGCCGGTGAAGGCGGGCAGCAGGACCTCCAGCTGGTCGCAGGAGTCGAAGACCGGCTCCTTGTCCTCCTGGAGGTCACGGTTGTAGGCGAGCGGCAGCGCCTTCAGCGTCGCCATCAGACCGGACAGGTTGCCGATGAGCCGGCCGGACTTGCCCCGGGCCAGCTCGGCGATGTCCGGGTTCTTCTTCTGCGGCATGATCGACGAGCCGGTGGAGAAGGCGTCGTGCAGGGTCACGAAGGAGAACTCCTTCGTGTTCCAGATGATGATCTCCTCCGCGATCCGGGAGAGGTTCACCCCGATCATCGCCGTGATGAAGGCGAACTCGGCGACGAAGTCCCGCGAGGCGGTGCCGTCGATGGAGTTGCCCGCCGAGCCCCGCTCGAAGCCGAGGTCCTTGGCGACCGCCTCCGGGTCGAGCCCGAGCGAGGAACCGGCGAGCGCGCCGGAGCCGTACGGCGAGACGGCGGTCCGGGTGTCCCACTGCCGCAGCCGCTCGGCGTCCCGGCTGAGCGCCTGGACGTGGGCGAGGACGTGGTGGGCGAAGAGCACCGGCTGGGCGTGCTGGAGGTGGGTCCGGCCCGGCATGGCGACGTCCGGGTGCGCCTCGGCGAGGCCGACGAGGGCGTCCTGGAGGTCCGCGATCAGCCCGCCGATGATCCGGGCGTGGTCGCGCAGGTACATCCGGAAGAGCGTGGCGACCTGGTCGTTGCGGGACCGGCCGGCCCGCAGCTTGCCGCCGAGCTCGGCGCCGAGGCGCTCCAGGAGACCGCGCTCCAGGGCGGTGTGGACGTCCTCGTCGGCGATGGTGCCCACGAAGGAACCGTCGGCGACGTCCGCCTCCAGCTGGTCGAGACCGGCCAGCATGCGGGTGAGCTCGTCCTCCGTGAGGAGACCGGCCTTGTGGAGCACGCGCGCGTGGGCACGGGAACCGGCGATGTCGTACGGCGCGAGCCGCCAGTCGAAGTGGACGGACGCGGACAGCTTCGCCAGGGCCTCGGCGGGGCCGTCGGCGAACCGGCCGCCCCAGAGCCGGACGTCACCGTTGTTGCTGCTCACTGCTGTGCTCCTCAGGACAGTCTCTGGATGTGCGGCCGCCTCCCCGCCGAGGGAACGATCGGGGAGGCGGCTGTCGAACGAGTCGCGCTCAGGCGAGGTCACGCTTCGCGGCGATCTTCGCGGAGAGGGCGAAGATGTCGATGAAGCCCTGGGCCTTCGACTGGTCGAACGTGTCGCCGGTGTCGTAGGTGGCGAGGTTGAAGTCGTAGAGCGACTCCGCGGACTTCCGGCCGGTGACGACGGCGCGGCCGCCGTGCAGGGTCATCCGGATGTCGCCGGTGACGTGCTGGTTGGCCTCGTTGATGAAGCCGTCCAGGGCGCGCTTCAGCGGGGAGAACCACAGGCCGTCGTAGACGAGCTCGCCCCAGCGCTGCTCGACCTGCCGCTTGTAGCGGGCCAGCTCGCGCTCGACGGTGACGTTCTCCAGCTCCTGGTGGGCGGTGATCAGGGCGATCGCGCCGGGAGCCTCGTACACCTCGCGGGACTTGATGCCGACGAGGCGGTCCTCGACCATGTCGATCCGGCCGATGCCCTGGGCGCCGGCGCGCTCGTTGAGCTGCTGGATGGCCTGGAGGACGGTGACGGGCTTGCCGTCGATGGCGACCGGGACGCCCTCCTTGAAGGAGATGACGACCTCGTCGGCCTCGCGGGCGACCGCCGGGTTCTGGGTGTACTCGTAGATGTCCTCGATCGGGGCGTTCCAGATGTCCTCGAGGAAGCCGGTCTCGATGGCGCGGCCGAAGACGTTCTGGTCGATGGAGTACGGGGACTTCTTGGTGGTCGCGATCGGCAGGTTCGCCTTCTCGGCGAAGGCGATGGCCTTGTCGCGGGTCATCGCGTAGTCACGGACCGGGGCGATGCACTTCAGGTCCGGGCCGAGGGCCTGGATGCCGGCCTCGAAGCGCACCTGGTCGTTGCCCTTGCCGGTGCAGCCGTGGGCGACGATCGAGGCGCCGTGCTTCTTCGCGGCGGCGACCAGGTGCTTGACGATGGCCGGCCGGGAGAGGGCGGAGACCAGCGGGTAGCGGTCCATGTAGAGGGCGTTGGCCTTGATCGCCGGGAGGCAGTACTCGTCGGCGAACTCGTCCTTGGCGTCCGCGACCTCGGCCTCGACCGCACCGCAGGCGAGCGCGCGCTTGCGGATGACGTCCAGGTCCTCGCCGCCCTGGCCGACGTCCACGGCGACGGCGATGACCTCGGCACCCGTCTCCTCGGCGATCCAGCCGATGGCGACGGAGGTGTCCAGACCGCCCGAGTAGGCGAGTACGACGCGCTCGGTCACGGGTTTCTCCTAACCTTCCAACCACTGATGGGTATAACTATGCAGTCCTCCGTATGTTTTGTCAACGAGGTGCCGGAAGCGGTGGAAAACCCCAGGCAGGAGGGGACGCGCGGGCTCTACGCTCCGCGCATGAGGAGCGAGGACACACCGCTGGACGCGGCGATACGAGGGCTGGCGAGCGGCGCGCGGAAGCTCGCCCGCGTCGTGGACGTGACGCGCCCGGAGGCGTGGACCGCGCTGGACGAGGGCATCCGCATCGCGATCGGCTACGGCGAGATCGAGCGCCCGGCGCACCCCTGGACGAGCACGGGCCGGCTCCCCGCCGCCCTGCGGGCGGTGCTGCGCTCCCCGGCGCCCACGGAGGCGGGGCTCGCGCTCGCCCTGTGCGACCCCAGCGGGCTGATCCGGGAGGCCGCCCTCCCCCATGCCGCCGGGCGGCCCGCCGTGCTGCCGCTCGTCGCGATCCGCACCACCGACTGGGCCGCTCCCGTGCGCGAGAAGGCCGAGACCGTCCTCGCCGAAGCCCTGCGCGGGGCGGACTCCGGCACGCTGGCGCTCACCGCCCCGGTGATCCTCCGGATCCGGCGCCGGATGCGCGGCGGGACGGCGGCCGCGCTCCTCGACGAGGCGCTGCGCGCCGCGCCGGCCGCCACCGTCTCCGCCCTGCTCCTGAGCCAGGACCGGACCACCCGGCGGTTCGCCTTCGGCATCGCCGTCGAGCGCGGGCTGCTCACCCCCGCCGAGCTGGCCCGCACCGCCGCGTACGACGGCGACATGGCCGTCCAGGACATCGCCGCCACCGCGGCCCTCGCCGCGGGCGTCCCCGACGACACCCTGCCCCTGCTGCTCGCCGCCCGCTCCGGCCGGGTGCGCTCGGCCGGGGTCACCGCACTGCGGAAGGCCGGCCGGGCCGCCGAGGCCGAACCGTTCCTGCACGACCGGTCGGGGATGGTGCGGGCCTGCGCCCGGTGGGTGCTCCGCCAGGACGGCCACGACCCCGTGGCGCTCTACCGGGCCGCCTGCGCGGATCCCGCGACCGTGCCCGACCGGGCGCCGCTCGGACTCGCCGAGTGCGGCGACCCGAAGCGGGACGCGGAGGCGCTGTGGGAACTGACCGGGCACGAGCGGGCGTTGGTCCGTTCCTCCGCCGTCGCCGGCCTGCGCACGTTCGAGGTCGCCGACTTCACCCGGCTGCTGCCCCTGCTCGACGACCCCGCGGCGGGCGTCGTACGGGAGGCCGCCCGCGCCCTGCTGCCCTGGGCGGACCGCCTGCCGGAGGAGGAGTTCCTGCGCCGCACCGGCCCGGGCCGGCCGCCGCACGTCCGCGTCCGGGCGCTGCTCCTGCTGCGCGAGCACGGCTCGGCGGCGTACGAGAAGACGGTTCGGCGGCTGCTCGACGACCCCGATCCGGTCCTTCGCCTACGGGTCCGCAGCGCCCTCGGCATCGAGGAACCGGCACCGCGTTCGCAGGGCGGCCCCAGCAGGTTCTGGCGGACCTGAGCGACCCGCGCGACGAAGGCCGGGCTCTCGTCACGAGAATGGCGCCATGGGAAAAACGTATGAACGCATCGACGGACGTCTCCGCGCCTTCATCGAGGACCAGCCGGTCTTCTTCACCGCGACCGCGCCGCTCGCGGGTGACGGCACCATCAACCTCTCCCCCAAGGGGCTGTCCGGCTCCTTCGCCGTCATCGACGAACACACCGTCGCCTACCTGGACTTCGCCGGGTCCAACGCCGAGACCGTGGCACACCTCCGGGAGAACGGGCGGATCACGCTCATGTGGTGTGCCTTCCAGGGGCCGCCGAACATCGTGCGGATCCACGGACGCGGGGAGCCGGTGTTCCGCGACGACCCGCGCTGGGCGGAGCTCATGGGGCACTTCGACCGGATCGACCCGGAGCCGCACGGACTGCGGGCGATCGTCGTCGTGCACGCCGAACTCGTGCGGGACACCTGCGGCTACGCCGTGCCGTTCATGACCTACGACGAGGACCGCGACCTGCACGCGAAGCGCTTCGCGCGGGAGGACGACGCCTCGCTCGACGCGTACTTCGCCAAGAAGGAGCACATCGCGTCCAGCATCGACGGGCTGCCCGGTCTGCCGCTGCCGCTGCCGCCGCTCCCCCACCCGGCCCAGTAGCCTCGCGACGGGCCCGCCCGGCGCCTAGCGTCGCGCCATGCGCACCCTTCTCGCACTCGGGGCCCTGGCCGCGGCGCTGGCCGCCGCGCCCGGGCCCGTACCGCTCCCGGAGCGGATGGCGGACACCGGCGGCGGCTCGCAGCTGATCACCGCCGAGGCCGCGGATCCGGCCGCCACGACGGGCACCGTCTCGTGGTGGGACCGGCGCGGCCGGAGGTGGGTGAAGGCGGGGTCGGCGCCCGCGCGGTTCGGGGCGAAGGGGCTCGCCGAGGGCACGACCCGGCGGCAGGGCACGAACACCACGCCGACCGGCCTGTACGGCCTGCCGTACGCCTTCGGGATCGCACCGGCGCCCACCGGGACCGCCTACCGCTACGCGCGGGTGACGGACCGGTCCTGGTGGTGCCAGGACAACGGGTCACGCGCGTACAACCGCTGGGTCGAGGGGCTGCCCCGGGACTGCCGGGCCGCCGAGGCCGAGCACCTCGTCGCGTACCGGGCGCAGTACGCGCACGCGCTGGTGATCGGGTTCAACTACGACCGTCCGGTGCGCGGGCGCGGCGCCGGGATCTTCCTGCACGTCAACGGCCGCGGGGCCACGGCCGGATGCGTGTCCGTGCCGGCGGGCGCGATGCGCCGGATCCTCGCCTGGGCGGACCCGGGCCGCCGGCCGCACATCGCCGTCGGCACGCGGGGCGGGCCGACGGCGATCACGCGGTACTGAGGCAGGGGCCCTGAGGGGCCCGTTCCGGAACTTCCTAGCGTTCCTTCTGCGCGAGGCGGAGCAGGTGGTCGGCGAGCGCCTGGCCGCCGACCGGGTCGCGGGAGATGAGCAGCAGCGTGTCGTCGCCCGCGATGGTGCCGAGGATCGCGTGGAGTTCGGCCTGGTCGATGGCCGACGCGAGGAACTGCGCGGCGCCCGGCGGCGTGCGGAGCACCACCAGGTTGGCGGAGGCCTCGGCGGAGATCAGCAGTTCGCCGGAGAGGCGCCGCATGCGCTCCTCCTTGGCGGACTCGCCGAGCGGCGCCTGCGGAGTGCGGAAGCCGCCCTCGCTGGGCACGGCGTAGATGAGCTCTCCGCCGGTGTTGCGGATCTTCACCGCGCCGAGCTCGTCGAGGTCGCGGCTGAGCGTCGCCTGGGTGACGCTCAGCCCGTCGTCGGCGAGGAGCTTGGCGAGCTGGCTCTGCGAGCGCACCGGCTGCCGGTTGAGGATGTCGACGATCCTGCGGTGGCGTGCGGTGCGGGTCTGCGGAACGGACGGCCCGCCGTGCTCGTTCTCCTGCGCGTCGGTCATCGTCGTCTCATTCTCCGGTTCGTCCTTGCCCGTTCGCCTCGTCCAGGACCCCGGGCAGCGCCTGGAGGAAGGCGTCCGCCTCGGCGTCGGTGAGGACCAGCGGAGGCATGATCCGTACGACGTCGGGGGCGGGCGCGTTGACCAGGAGGCCGGCGTCCTGGGCCGCCTGCTGCACCTGGGGTGCGAGGGGCCCGGTGAGCACGATACCCAGCAGGAGGCCCGCACCACGGACGTGGGAGACCAGCGGGTGGCCCAGAGCCTCGATTCCCTGGCGCAGCCGCTCCCCGACCGCCTTCACGTGGTCGAGGGCCGCGTCGGCGCCGAGGGTGTCCAGGACGGCGAGTCCGGCGGCGCAGGCGACCGGGTTGCCGCCGAAGGTGGTGCCGTGGTGGCCGGGCGCGAAGAGCTCCGCGGCCTTGCCGAAGGCGACGGTCGCGCCGAGCGGCAGTCCGCCGCCGAGGCCCTTGGCGAGGGTCACGACGTCGGGCTCGACGCCTTCGTGGGCCTGGTGTTCGAACCAGTGGCCGCAGCGGCCGATGCCGGTCTGCACCTCGTCGAGGACGAGCAGGGTGCCGGTGGCGCGGGTGATCTCCCGGGCGGCCCTGAGGTAGCCGGGCGGCGGGACGACGACGCCGTTCTCGCCCTGGACCGGCTCGATGATCACGAAGGCGGTGTCCTCGGTGACCGCGGCCCGCAGCGCCTCCACGTCGCCGTACGGGACGTGGGTGACGTCGCCGGGCAGCGGCAGGAAGGGCGTCTGCTTGGCGGGCTGGCCGGTGAGCGCGAGGGAACCCATGGTCCGGCCGTGGAAGCCGCCGTCGGTGGCGACCATGTGGGAGCGGCCGGTGAGCCGGCCGATCTTGAACGCGGCCTCGTTGGCCTCGGCGCCCGAGTTGCAGAAGAAGACCTTGCCGGGCCGGCCGAAGAGGCTCAGGAGCCGCTCGGCGAGCGCGACGGGCGGCTCGGCGACGAACAGGTTGGAGACGTGGCCGAGGGACGCGATCTGCTTCGACACGGCCTCGACGACGGCCGGGTGGGCGTGGCCGAGCGCGTTGACGGCGATGCCGCCGACGAAGTCGAGGTACTCCTTGCCGTCGGCGTCCCAGACCCTGGCGCCCTCGCCGCGGACCAGCGGCAGCCGGGGCGTGCCGTAGTTGTCCATGAGCGAACCCTGCCACCGCCGGGTCAGCTCCGTGTTGCCGGTCATCGGTCCCCCTGTCCGTCCGGCACGACCATCGTGCCGATGCCCTCGTCGGTGAAGATCTCCAGCAGGATGGAGTGCTGGACCCGGCCGTCGATGACGCGGGCCGTGGTGACGCCGTTGCGCACGGCGTGCAGACAGCCCTCCATCTTCGGCACCATGCCGCTGGAGAGCTCGGGCAGCAGCTTCTCCAGCTGGCTCGCGGTGAGCCGGCTGATGACCTCGTCGCTGTGGGGCCAGTCCTCGTAGAGGCCCTCGACGTCGGTCAGGACCATCAGCGTCTCGGCGCCCAGCGCAGCAGCGAGTGCCGCAGCCGCCGTATCAGCATTGACGTTGTAGACATGGTCGTCGTCCTGGGAGCGGGCGATGGAGGAGACGACGGGGATGCGTCCGTCGTCGAGGAGCGCCTGGATGGCGCCGGTGTCGATGGCGGTGATCTCGCCGACCCGGCCGATGTCGACCTGCTCGCCCTCGATGAGCGGCCGGTGCTGCGCGGCGGTGATGGTGTGGGCGTCCTCGCCGGTGATGCCGACGGCGAGCGGGCCGTGCCGGTTGAGCAGGCCGACGAGCTCGCGCTGGACCTGGCCGGCGAGCACCATCCGTACGACGTCCATGGCCTCGGGCGTGGTGACCCGCAGGCCGGCCTTGAACTCGCTGACCAGGCCGGCCTGGTCGAGCGCCGCGCTGATCTGGGGGCCGCCGCCGTGCACCACGACCGGCCTGAGGCCGGCGTGGTGCAGGAAGACGACGTCCTGGGCGAACGCGGCCTTGAGATCCTCGTCGATCATGGCGTTGCCGCCGAACTTGATGACGACGGTCTTGCCGCGGTGCCGGGTGAGCCAGGGCAGCGCCTCGATGAGCGTCTGGGCCTTGGGGAGCGCGGTGTGCTTCCGCGTGGCGTTGGTCATGACGAGTAGGCGCTGTTCTCGTGGACGTAGTCGGCGGTGAGGTCGTTGGCCCAGATGACGGCGGACTCGGTGCCGGCGGCCAGGTCGGCGGTGATGACGACCTCCCGGTACCGCATGTCGACGAGCTCGCGGTCCTCGCCGACGGAGCCGTTCCTGCACACCCAGACGCCGTTGATGGCGACGTTGAGCCGGTCCGGCTCGAAGGCGGCGGAGGTGGTGCCGATGGCGGAGAGCACCCTGCCCCAGTTGGGGTCCTCGCCGTGGATGGCGCACTTGAGGAGGTTGTTGCGGGCGATGGACCGGCCGACCTCGACGGCGTCGTCCTCGGTGGCCGCGTTGATCACCTCGATGCGGATGTCCTTGCTGGCGCCCTCGGCGTCGCCGATGAGCTGGCGGGCCAGGTCGGCGCACACCTCCTGGACGGCCTGGGCGAACTCGTCCTGGGCGGGGGTGACGCCGGAGGCTCCGGAGGCGAGCAGCAGGACGGTGTCGTTGGTGGACATGCAGCCGTCGGAGTCGACCCGGTCGAAGGTGAGCCGGGTGGCCTGCCGCAGCGCGGCGTCGAGGCCCTTGGCGTCGACGTCGGCGTCGGTGGTGAGGACGACGAGCATGGTGGCGAGGCCGGGGGCGAGCATGCCCGCGCCCTTGGCCATGCCGCCGACGGTCCAGCCGTCCTTGGCCGCCACGGCGGTCTTGTGGACGGTGTCGGTGGTCTTGATGGCGATGGCGGCCTTCTCGCCGCCGTGGACGGAGAGCTCGGCCGCGGCCTTCTCCACGCCGGGCAGGAGCTTGTCCATGGGGAGCAGGACGCCGATGAGTCCGGTGGAGGCGACGGCGACCTCGCCCGCGCCGGTCTCCGTGCCGCTCGCGGTGAGGACGTCGGCGACCTTCTCGGCGGTGGCGTGGGTGTCCTGGAAGCCCTTCGGGCCGGTGCAGGCGTTGGCGCCGCCGGAGTTGAGGACGACGGCGGTCAGCTCGCCGTCGGCGAGGACCTGCTGGGACCAGAGGACGGGCGCGGCCTTGACACGGTTGGAGGTGAAGACTCCCGCGGCGGCGCGGCGCGGCCCGGTGTTGACCACGAGGGCCAGGTCCGGGTTGCCGTTCTCCTTGATCCCGGCCGCGATGCCCGCGGCCGTGAATCCCTTCGCTGCGGTGACACTCATGGAGCGACTCCCATCGTGGAAAGTCCGGTCGTCTCGGGAAGTCCGAGGGCGATGTTCATGCTCTGCACCGCGCCGCCGGCGGTGCCCTTGGTGAGGTTGTCGATGGCGCTGATCACGATGATCCGGTTCGCCGCCGGGTCGTGGGCGACCTGGATCTGCACCGCGTTGGAGCCGTAGACGGAGGCCGTGGCGGGCCACTGCCCCTCGGGGAGCAGGTGGACGAACGGCTCGTCCGCGAAGGCCTTCTCGTACGCGGTGCGCAGGGTCTCGCCGGTCACGCCGGGCCTGGCGGTGGCCGAGCAGGTGGCGAGGATGCCGCGGGGCATCGGCGCGAGGGTGGGGGTGAAGGAGACGGTGACCCGCTCGCCCGCCGCCTCGCTGAGGTTCTGGATCATCTCGGGTGTGTGGCGGTGGCCGCCGCCGACGCCGTATGGGGACATGCTGCCCATGACCTCGCTGCCGAGCAGGTGCGGCTTGGCGGCCTTGCCGGCGCCGGAGGTGCCGGAGGCGGCGACGATCACGGCCTCCGCCTCGGCGAGCCCGTTCGCGTACGCGGGGAAGAGCGCGAGGGAGACGGCGGTGGGGTAGCAACCGGGCACCGCGATGCGCTTGGACCCCTCCAGCGCGGCGCGGGCGCCCGGCAGTTCGGGGAGGCCGTACGGCCAGGTGCCGGCGTGCGGGGAGCCGTAGAAGGCCTCCCAGTCGACCGGGTCCTTCAGCCGGAAGTCGGCGCCCATGTCGACGACGAGGGTGTCCGGGCCGAGCTGTTCGGCGACGGCGGCGGACTGGCCGTGCGGCAGGGCGAGGAAGACGACGTCGTGCCCGGCGAGGGCCTCGGCGGTGGTCTCCTCCAGGATCCGGTCGGCGAGCGGCAGCAGGTGCGGCTGCAGTCCGCCGAGCCGCTGGCCGGCGTTGGAGTGGCCGGTCAGGGCGCCGATCTCGACGTGGGGATGGGCCAGGAGGAGGCGCAGGAGCTCTCCGCCCGCGTATCCGCTCGCGCCCGCGACTGCTGCTCGTACCGTCATCGAAACCCTCCTCATGGATGGCATGACTATACGCACGAGCGCAGGTTTATGCAAAGCCCCCTCGCCTGCCCCGGCCGGCGCCGTGTCACATCGGCGTGCACCACGACGTCACTCCTGTGCACCGACCGCAGCGGCCCGCAGCAGCCGGCCTCACGGCACCGACCCGCCCCCGGCACACCAGGAGTGAGACCCGATGGACGAGGAGACCTTTCTGCCCGCGCGCCGCGCCGGGGACCCCGCGCGGGACCGGGCCGTCGTGGACGTGTTCCTGAGCGCGGTGCACCACCGGGATCCGCGCGCGCTCGCCGCCGTCCTCCACCCCCAGGTCGTCGCACGCTCGGAGCACGGCACGGCCGTCGGCGCGCCCGCCGTCGCCGAGGGAGCCGCGTCCGCGCTGTCCCGGCACACGGGACGGACGGCCCGCGCGGCGCTGGTCGGCGGCGCGCTCGGGGCGGTCGCCTTCGACGGCGGACGGCCGGTCACGGCGGTCGCGTTCACCCTGCGCGAGGGGCGGATAGCGGTGCTCGCCATCACGACGGGCGAGGACCGGGTCCGGGCCCTCGGCCTGCGCTTTCCCGAGCAGTGAGGTGCTTTCCGGGAGCCGCCGGGAAGGCGGCCGGAGCCACCCGGCGGGGAGCAGCGGAAGGCGACCAGGCCGCTCCGGGAGAAAACCGGATGCGTCCGGCCGCCCCGTCCCCGTAGCCTGGAGCACATGTCTACGCCCCGAATTTCCTAGCCAAGGACCCACTTCCACGCCATCCGTGTGTCCTTGAGCTTGTTCGGAGCGTAATCCCATGATCACCGTTCGTGGTGTCGACGTGCGCGTCGGCGCCCGCCTCCTCCTGTCCGGCGTCTCCTTCCACATCGCGCCCGGCGACCGCGTCGGGCTCGTCGGCCGCAACGGCGCCGGCAAGACGACCCTCCTCCACACCCTGGCCGGGCTGCGCGCCCCGGCCGCCGGCAGCGTGCTGCGCACCGGTCCCGTGGCGCACCTGGCGCAGGACTCCCGCGCCGCCGATCCCGCCGTGACGGTCACCGACCGGATCCTGTCCGCCCGCGGCATGGACGTCGCCGTGCGGCGCCTGCGCGAGGCCGCCGAGCGGCTCGCCGAGCACGCCGACGACCGCGCGATGGACGCCTACGCCCGCGCCGAGGCGGCCTTCGAGGCGTGCGGCGGTTACGCGGCCGAGGCCGAGGCGGCACGCGTGGCCGCGGGGCTCGGGCTGCCCGCCGAGGCCATGGGGCGGCCGGTCGGCACGCTCTCCGGCGGTCAGAAGCGCCGCGTCGAGCTGGCCCGGATCCTCTTCGCCGGGCACGGCCGCGAGGGCACCCTGCTGCTCGACGAGCCGACCAACCACCTCGACGCCGACTCGGTCGGCTGGCTGCGCGGCCATCTCGCCGCCCACCAGGGCGGTCTGGTCGTCATCAGTCACGACCTCGACCTCATCGAGGCGACCGTCAACCGGGTCTTCCACCTCGACCCGCAGCGGGCGGCCATCGACGTCCACAACACCGGCTGGGCCGCCTACCTCACCCAGCGGGAGGCCGACGAGCGCCGCCGCACCCGCGAGCGCGCCAACGCCGAGCGCAAGGCGGCCGCGCTCCACGCGCAGGCGGACAAGATGAAGGCCCGCACGTCGACCTCGGTCACCGCCCGCAGCATGGCCCGCCGCGCCGACCGGCTCCTGGCCGGCCTGGAGGACGTGCGGCGCGCCGAGCACGTGGCGCGGATCCGGCTGCCGGAGCCGGCCCCGTGCGGCCGCACGCCGCTCGGCGCCGTCTCCCTCACCAAGGGCTACGGGAGCGGGCGCCCGGTCCTCGACGGCGTCGACCTGGCGGTGGACCGCGGCTCCCGGCTCGTCGTCCTCGGTCTGAACGGCGCGGGCAAGACGACACTGCTGCGGCTGCTCGCGGGCCAGGAAGCCCCGGACTCCGGTCGCGTCGTGCACGGCCACGGCCTGCGCGTCGGCTACTTCGCCCAGGAGCACGAGACGCTCGACCCGGACCGCACGGTCCGGGAGAACCTGGCCGCGGCCGCCCCGCACCTCACGGACGGCGAGGTCCGTCGCGTCCTCGGCGCCTTCCTCTTCCGGGGCGACGACGCCGACAAGCCGGCCGGGGTCCTCTCCGGTGGCGAGAAGACCCGGCTCGCGCTCGCGGGCCTGGTCCACTCGGGCGCGAACGTGCTGCTGCTCGACGAGCCGACGAACAACCTGGACCCGGCCTCGCGCGACGAGGTCCTGGCCGCCGTCGGCACGTACCCGGGCGCGATCGTCATGGTCACCCACGACGAGGGCGCGATCGACGCGCTGCGCCCGGAGCGGGTGCTGCTGCTCCCGGACGCCGAGGAGGACCTGTGGAACGAGGGCTACCGGGAGCTGGTCAGCCTGGCCTGATGCCCGGACCCGGGGGCCGGGGGCCTGGGGATCGGGGGTCGGGGGCCGGACCCTGCCGCGCCCTGCCCGCCCTGCCGCGCCGGGCGCGTGCCCTAGCGGGCGCCGTCCGGCTCCCCGGTCCGCTTCCCGGTCCGCTTCCCGGCCGTCTTCACGGCCTTCAGGACCACGAACTTCGGGTCGCTCGCGACCAGTTCGCTGTTGCCGAAGATCCGCCGCAGGGTGACGTGGTAGCCGAGGTGCCGGTTGCCGACCACCCACAGCTCCCCGCCGGGCCGCAGGGCCCGGCGGGCGTCGGCGAACATGCGCCGCGCGGTGTGGTCGGTCGTGGCCTGGTGGCTGTGGAACGGCGGGTTGTTCAGGACGAGGTCGACCGATTCGGGGGCCACGTCCGCGAGCCCGTCGCCCACGGTGAACTCGGCCTTCCGTCCGTCCCCGGCGTGCGTGCGGAAGTTCTCCTCGGCCGAGGCGACCGCCTGGTAGGACTCGTCCGTGAACAGCAGCTCGGCCTCGGGCTCGGCGAGGGCGACGGCGAGCCCGACGACCCCGTTGCCGCAGCCGAGGTCGGCCACCCGGGCCCGTCCGATGCCGGCCGGCAGGTGCTTCAGGAAGAACCGCGTCCCGATGTCCAGCCGGTCGGCGCAGAACACGCCCGCCTGGTTGACGACCGTGCGGCCGGCGAGCCCGGCCGGAGCGTCGCCCGGCAGCGCGTACCGCAGCGGCCACGGGTTGGCTCCCGCCGCGCGCCGCTCCGCCGCGGCGCCGGGCGTCGTGTGGATGAGCCGGGCCTTCTTCACCGCCAGCGACGTCCGCGTGGGCCCGAGGATCCGCTCGAACAGCTCCAGCGTCGAGGTGTGGATCTCCTTCACCATCCCGGTGCCGACGATCACGGTGTCCTCGTGCACGGCGGGAGCGAGCCGGTGCAGCTGGTCCTCCAGGAGCGCGAGGCTCTTGGGCACCCGTACGAGCAGCACGTCGACCCGCTCCGGCGGCGGGTCCTGGGTGGTGAGCAGCGTGACCGCGTCGGGGGCGGCGCCCGAGCGGGCCAGGTTCGCCGCCGTGGCGCTCCGCCCGAGGTACGAGTCGGAGATCTGCGTCAGCTGCCCGGCGCCGGCGGCGGTCCGGGCCGCGGCGAGCGCGGTGACCAGCGCGCCCCACCGGTCGCCGACCACGGCGACGGCCCCGGACAGACCGGTGCCGGACTCGGCGAGGTGGTTCAGCAGGTACTCGTCCGCCGCGTCCCAGGCGCGCAGCGGGTCACGCGGGTCGGCGGGGAAGCGGGTGAGCGGGAAAGTGCCCCATGACGTGGTCAGACGGTTCATCGTGCCACCAGGCTAGCCGGTCAGGACACGGCCGCCGCCAGCTGAAGGTGCCACAGTCCGGGGCGGCCGGTGAGGGTGACCGTGGACAGCGGGCGCACGTCGACGTTCCAGTACGTGGCGGGCGGGGCCTTCAGCGCGTAGACGAGGGCGGCGCGGACGACGGCCGGCTCGGCGACGGCGACGATGGCGCCGTCGTCGGCGGGGCGGGTGTCGAGCCAGCCGCCGACCCGCGTGATGAACGACAGAAGCGTTTCTCCACCGTGTGGCGCGGTCCGTGGATCGGTGAGCCAGGCGTCGACCGCGGCGGGTTCGAGCGCGGCCACCTCGGCCAGGGTGAGGCCGCGCCAGCGGCCCATGTCGCAGTCGCGGAGGGCCGGCTGGGCGAGCGGCGCGTAGCCGAGGGCGGTGCCGGTGGCGCGGCTGCGGGGCGTCGGGGAGCAGTAGCGGAGCTCGGCGGCACCGAGCGGAATCAGCCGCGGCGCGGCGAGCTGCACCTCGTACCAGCCGGCCTCGTCGAGCGGCCGGTCGTCGTCGAAGCGTTCGGCGAGCAGGGAGGAGCTGCGCGCCGCCGCGACGAGCGTGACCCGAAGACCCATGGCCGCGATCGTGAGGCCGGTGGCCCCGCAGGTCAAGGGGTCGATGACGGGGGCGCGAGGGGTCCCGGCTCAGTGCTGTCCGAGTGCCATCCACTTGTCCGGATTCTGCAGTGGCGTGAAACCGACCTTCTCGTAGACGCCGTGCGCGTCGGCGGTGGCGAGCATGATGCGGCGCAGCCCGTACGGCTCGAGGTGGTCGCGGACCGCGGCGACGAGGGCGGTGCCGAGGCCGGTGCCGCGGGCGCTCCGGTCGACGTAGACGTCGCAGAGCCAGGCGAAGGTGGCGTAGTCGGTGACGACCCGGGCGTACGCGGCCATGGCGCCGCTCTCGCGGTCGTACGCGCCGAAGTTGAGGGAGCCGGCGATGGCCGCGTCCTGCTTCTCCCGAGGTCGCCCCATGGCCCAGTAGGCGTCGGTGGAGAGCCAGTGGTGAACGCGGGCGGCGTCTATGCGGGCCGGGTCGGCTGAGATCTCGTACGCCCCGTGCATGACGGCGGCGCCGGAGGCGGCGGTGTGGTTCATGGCGACAGGCTGCCAGGAGCGCCGTCCCGTGTCAGGCGAATGTGCCCCGGGCGTGGGCCGGGCGCGCGGCCGGCCCCGGGGGCCTTCCGCGCGCCCGGCGGGTCACGCGGTGAGCTCGTCGACGGCCGCGCGCAGCCGCCGCACGCCCTCCGCGATCTCCGTGGCGCCCGCGACACCCGCGAAACTCAGCCGGATGTGGCCGGCGGGCGGCTCGGCGCAGAAGTAGGGGCGGCCGGGAGCGGCGGCGACTCCGGCGCGCAGGGCGGCCGCGAGCAGACCGGCTTCGGGGAGGGTGTCGGGGAGCCGGAGCCACAGGTGGTAGCCGCCGGACGGGATGTGCGGCAGGGCGAACTCGGGCAGGTGGTGCGCGAGGGCGCCGGTCATCGTGTCGCGACGGCTCTTCAGCTCCTGGGAGACGGCACGCAGATGACGGTTCCAGGCGGGCGAGCCGACGAGTTCGAGGGCGGTCTCCTGGAGTGGCCGGGGGACGAAGAAGCTGTCGACGACCTGGATGGCGCGGAGCCGTTCGAGGACGGGTCCGCGGGCGGCGAGCGCGCCGACCCGGAGGCTCGCCGAGGTGATCTTGGTGAGGGAGCAGACGTGGACGACGACGCCGTCGGGGTCGTCGGCGGCGAGCGTTCCGGGCAGCGGGCCGGCGTCGGCGTGGACGAGGCGGCGGGCGAAGTCGTCCTCGACGACGAAGGCGCCGGCGGCGCGGGCGATGCGGACGACGGCGGACCGGCGTCCGGCGGCGAGTGCGGCGCCGGTGGGGTTCTGGAAGAGCGGCTGGCACACGAACACCCGGGCGCCGGTGGCGCGGAACGCCGCTTCGAGCAGCTCGGGCCGGACGCCGTCGGCGTCGGTGGGCACGGGTACCGGCCGCAGGCCGGCGGCGCGGGCGACGGCGAGCATGCCGGGGTAGGTGGGCGACTCGACCAGGACGGGGGTGCCGGGCGGCGCGAGGGCGCGCAGCGCGGTGGTGATGGCGGACTGGCCGCCGGCGGTGATGAGGATCTCGGCGGCGGTGACGCTGCCGCCGATCTCGCGGGCGAACCACTCGCGCAGTTCGGGCAGTCCGTCGGCGGGCGGGCGGCCCCAGGCGCCGGGTCTGCGGCCGGCCCGGGCGAGGGCGGCGGCGAGGGCCCGCTCGGGCTGGAGCGACGGGTGGAGGTAGCCGCCGTTGAACTCGACGACCCCGGGCGGCGGCGCGGCGAGCGTGACGAGGACGCCGGAGGCGTCGACGGCGCGCGGGACGAGTTCGGTGGCGGTGTCGGCGCTGAGGGCGAGCTCCTGCCAGGAGGTGTCACCGGCGGCGGGTGCGGCGGCGCGCGGTTCGGCCCGGTAGGCGCCGGCGCCGGGGCGGGTGACGACGAGCCCTTCGGCGGCGAGCTGGGCGAGTGCGCGGGTGACGGTGACCGGGGAGACGCGATGGCGCTCGACGAGGGCCCGGCTCGACGGCAGCTTCTCTCCGGGTGAGTAGCGGTTGAGCTCCGCTCTCAGGGTGTTGGCCAGGTCGGCGACACTGCTACGCTCGTGCATGACAGCACAGAATAGCGCTACTACTCCGAACACGATAGCGGTCGCCACCTCGGCGGGCACGGCCCTCGCGGGCAGGACCCCCGCGGGCACGGCCCCCACGAGCCCCGCCCCCGCGAGCCCCGCCCCCGCCGGCGCCGCCTCCGCGGCCGAGGCCCGGGGCGGTGCCGCTCCGGCCGCGCGGAGCGGCACCCTGCTCGCCGCGCTCGGAGTGGTGTCCTTCTCGCTGACCTTCCCGTCCACCGCGTGGGGCCTGGAGAGCTTCGGGCCGTGGTCGCTCGTCGCCGTCCGCTCGGTGCTCGCCGCGCTCCTCGCGGGCGCCTTCCTGCTCGCGGGCCGGGTGCCGCTGCCGGACCGGCGGCACTGGGCGGGGCTCGCGGTCGTCGCGGGCGGAGTGGTGGTCGGTTTCCCGCTGCTGACCTCGCTCGCCCTGCAGACCTCCACCACCTCGCACGCCGCCGTCGTGGTGGGCCTGCTGCCGCTGACGACGGCGACGTTCGCCGCGATCCGCACGGGCCGGCGCCCGTCCCGTACGTTCTGGATCGCGGCCGTGTCCGGAGCGGTCGTCGTGCTCGCCTTCACGCTCCAGCAGAGCGGCGGCGCGCTGTCGACCGGAGACCTCTACCTGTTCGGGGCCCTGCTGGTGTGCGCCGCCGGCTACACGGAGGGCGGACGGCTCGCCCGGCTGATGCCGGGCTGGCAGGTGATCGGCTGGGCGCTGGTGCTGTGCCTCCCGCTGATGACGGCGGGCGTGGCCGTGGCCCTGTCGTACGAGCCGGTGCACCTCACCGCGCACGGCGTCGCGGGCCTGGTGTGGGTGGCCGCCGGATCCACCTTCTTCGGTCTGTACGTCTGGTACCGCGGCATGGCCGTGATCGGCATCCCGCGCGCCAGCCAGCTCCAGCTCGCCCAGCCGCTGCTCACGCTCTTCTGGTCGGTGACCGTGCTCGGCGAGGACCTGGCCCCCGCGGCGCCGGCGGCGGCCGTGGCGGTGCTGGTCTGCATCGCGGTGACCCAGCGGGCGAAGAGCTGAGAGCCAGGTCACAATGGCAGACGTAGGCAGACGCGGGCTCGTCAGCAGGACGAGCCGGGGGCGAACCCGGCCGCGAGGAGGTCACGCCGATGCGTGCGAGCGTGGGCGACAAACTGCTGGTGCACGGCCGGACCGTCGGTCAGCACGACCGTACGGCCGAGGTCCTTGAGGTGAAGGGCGAGAACGGTTCTCCCCCGTACCGCGTCAGGTTCGACGACGACGGTCACGAGGCCCTGATGTCGCCGGGCCCCGACACCGTCGTACGCCGCCACGGGGAGCCCGGGAGCACGTAGCCCCCGGGCGGCCGCTCCGTCGGACACGCACGGGAAGCGAGCAGGCGTCAGTCGTCGGCGAGGACGGCGGTGAGCGCGCCCAGCGGGTCCTTCGCGACCTCGCGGGCCGCGAAGTAGCAGTGCCCGCCGACGCCCGGGTAGCGGCGGGCGAGTTCCACGTGGCGGGCGAGCTCCCCCGGGTCCTGCCACGCCGCCGGCTGGGCGGGATCGCCCACCTTGTACAGCGCCTCTCCGAGGTAGAGCCGTACGCCGGTGCCGCGCGCGGTCCGCTCCCACCACGGCACGAGCTTGGCGTAGTCGGCGGACGGGAAGCCGATGTGCCAGTAGAGCTGGGGCATCACGTAGTCGATCCAGCGCTCGGTGATCCAGCGCCGGGTGTCGGCGTACAGGTCGTCGTAGGTCTGCACGGCCAGGGCGGTGTCGGAGCCCGCCGGGTCGGTGGTGGCGTGGCGCCAGACGCCGAAGGGGCTGATGCCGAAGGCGACGCCGGGCCTGGTCTGCCTGATCCGTTCGGCCGTCTCGGAGACGAGCAGATCGATGTTGTTGCGCCGCCAGGCGGCCCGGTCGGCGAATCCCGCCCCGTGCCGCGCGAAGGCCTCGTCGTCGTCGAGGCGCTGACCCGCGACCGGATACGGGTAGAAATAGTCGTCCCAGTGCAGGGCGTCGACGTCGTAGCGGCTCACGGCGTCGAGCATGGCGTCCTGGACGTGCCGCCGGACCTCCGGCAGGCCCGGGTTGTAGAGCAGCCGCCCGTCATAGGCGAGCGCCCACTCCGGGTGGAGCCGCACCGGATGGTTCTCCGCCAGTCGCGCCGGGTCGGTGTGGTTCGCGACGCGGTACGGGTTGCACCAGGCGTGCAGTTCGAGGCCGCGCGCGTGGGCCTCGGTGACGGCCGTGCCGAGCGGGTCCCAGCCCGGGTCGGCGCCCTGGACGCCGGTGAGGCACTGGGCCCAGGGCTCGTACGGCGAGGGCCACAGGGCGTCGGCGGAGGGCCGGACCTGGAACAGGACGGCGGTCATCCGGCGCCGTACGGCCAGGTCGAGCAGGGCGACGAGTTCGGCGCGCTGCTCGGCGGCGCCCAGTCCGGGCCGGGAGGGGAAGTCGCGGTTGGTGACGGTGGCGATCCACATGCCGCGGAACGCGGCACCGTCGGCCTCGACCGCCTCCACGGCCTCCGCCCCCTCCGCCGCTTCCCGGGGCTCCCCGGCCTCCGCGGCTTCCGTGTTCTCGACGCTTCCGGAGGCGGCCGCCGGCTTCCCCGCGAGACCGAGACCGAGGCCCGTGAGCGCGGCCCCCGCCCCGGCCATGAACCCTCTTCTACCGATCGGCGGCATTTGTCACCCCTCGCTATCGGATACGTCACAGCCCATCGGACAGCATGCCCACCCAGAACGATCGATCATCGGGCGTGTCGGGAGTAACGTCGGGGAGTCGAGGCGGACGCACCGGAATCACACGGGCCCCCGCCGCCAGCAGAGAGCGAAAGGCACGAGGTGACGGACTCCATGGCCGACATTGAGCGCGTCGGAGTGGTCGGCTGCGGCCAGATGGGCGCGGGCATCGCGGAGGTGTGCGCCCGCAGCGGTCTTGACGTGAGGGTCGCCGAGACCACCGGCGAGGCGCTGGAGATCGGCCGCACGCGGCTCTACAACTCGCTCGCCAAGGCCGCCGAACGCGGCAAGATCAGCGAGGAGGAGCGCGACGCGACCCTCGCGCGGCTCAGCTTCACCACCGACCTGGGCGAGTTCGCCGACCGCGACCTCGTGATCGAGGCCGTCGTGGAGAACGAGCAGGTCAAGACCGAGATCTTCCAGGTCCTCGACCAGGTGGTCACCCGGCCGGACGCCATCCTGGCCTCCAACACCTCGTCCATCCCGCTGGTGAAGCTGGCGGTGGCGACCTCCCGCCCCGACCAGGTCATCGGCATCCACTTCTTCAACCCCGCGCCGGTGCAGAAGCTGGTCGAGCTGATCCCCGCCCTCACCACCTCCGAGGGCACGATCAGCCGGGCCCAGCTGTTCGCCGAGAAGACCCTCGGCAAGCACGCGATCCGCGCCCAGGACCGCTCGGGCTTCGTGGTGAACGCGCTGCTCGTGCCGTACCTGCTCTCCGCGATCCGGATGTTCGAGTCGGGCATCGCGAGCCGCGAGGACATCGACAACGGCATGGAGTTCGGCTGCGCCCACCCGATGGGACCGCTGAAGCTGTCCGACCTGATCGGCCTGGACACCATCGCCTCCATCGCCGACTCGATGTACGCCGAGTACAAGGAGCCGCTGTACGCCGCGCCGCCGCTGCTCCAGCGGATGGTCGACGCCGGCCGTCTCGGCCGCAAGACGGGTTCGGGCTTCTACCCGTACTCCTGAAGACCTCGGCTCCGCTGCCGAGAGGACGGCCCGTACACCGCACAGGTACGGGCCGTCCGCCCTTTTCGCGGCCCCCTGGTCAGCCCAGCCTCAGGTGGCGCAGCATGAGCAGCCCGGCCGCCATGTTCGCGGCCGGGACCTCGCCGCGGGCGATCATGTCGGGGACGAGCTTGAGCGGGACCCATTCCAGGCGCGAGGACTCGAAGGCGTCCTGCGGCGGGCCCGTCCAGGTCGCCTCCTCGGTCCAGTAGAGGTGGTGGCGGGCGTCGGTGAGGCCGTTGGAGGGCTCGACGGTGAGCAGCGGGCGCAGCGGCCCGGGGCGCCAGCCGGTCTCCTCCTCCATCTCACGGGCCGCGGCGGCCTCGATCTCCTCGCCGTCCTCGACGACCCCGGCGGCCAGCTCCCAGCCCCAGCTGTCGGTGATGAAGCGATGGCGCCACAGCAGCAGGACCTCGTCGGCGTCGTTGACGGCGGTCGCGGCGGCGACCGGGCGGAGCCGGATCAGATAGTGGTCGAGCCGGCGGCCGTCGGGGAGTTCGACGTCCGCGAGATTGACCCGGAACCAGCGGTTCTCGTAGACCGGCTGTTCACTTAGTTTCGTCCACTGCACGTTTTTGCCACCTTCCGACAGGTCGGTGATTACTTGGTGGCAATATCGCAGCAGGCGCCAGGTCGCAAGGAATCGCTCACAGGGGCACGCGCAGCGCACTGTCGACGATTTCGGCCGCCCGGCGCGCCTCCTCGCCCCCGCTGGCCAGCAACTGCTCCCGCACCAGCCGGAGCCGGTCCCGCAGCCGCCGCGACTCCATCCCGCGCGCCTGCTCGGTCATCTGCTCGGCCGTGCGCGCCGCCCGGTCCGGCTCCCCCTGCCGCAGCTCGATCTGGCACAGCATGGCGAGCCGGTGCACCCGCCCCCGGTCGTGGGCCGGAGTCCCCACCGCCGCCGCCGCGTGCTCGTGGGCCGCCGCGAGTTCACCCAGACTGAGCAGGGCCTCGGCGACCTGCACATTGACCAGACCGGGCTGGACGTAACCCGTCTCGGCCGGCTCGCGGCCCGGGCTGATCCGCTCGGCCTCCGCCTCCGCCCGCAGGATGCAGGCGAGCGCCGCGGCCCCGTCGCCGAGGTGCGCGTACGCCTTCGCCTGCATCGCCGTCAGATCGGCGGCGAGCGCGGGCGTGATCTCCCGCCCCGCCGAGCGCAGCGCGGCCTCCGCGAACGCCACGGCCTGGCGGTACTCCCCCATGAACAGCGACTGGTTGACGAGCAGGGCCACCACGTAAGCGCCGAGGCCGCGGTCACCGCTCGCCTTGGCGAGCCGCAGCGCCTGGTGGAAGTAGCGCTGGGCGAGGCCCTGGGCGTCGGAGTCGTACGCGCAGATGCCGGCGACCGCCACCAGGCCGCCGGCCGCCCGGTGCAGCCGCCGCCCGAGCGCGTCCCCGTACGCGCCGCGCAGCAGCGGCGCGGTCCCGGAGCCGAGGAAGCCGACGATCCGGGCGCGCGTCGCCATGCCGCCCGCCTTGCGGTACATCTGCTCGTAGTGGGCGCGGGCGGCGGTGAGCATCGAGACGTCGGCGGCCGAGACCCGCGTACGGCCCTCGTGGGAGACGTCGACGTCCTCCGGCGGGTTCTCCCACTCCCACACCGGCATCACCGCGGGGGTGCCGGTCACCGCCTGCGCGGCGAGCACGTTGCCGCGCCCCTGCTCGTCGGAGCGCCACAGGGCGGTGGCCCGGTCGACGAAGCCGGAGAGCGGTGTGCCGGGGGCGGGCAGCAGCGTGCCGGGCACGCCGAGCCCGATGTCGTCGAGGGTGACCTGGCGGCGCAGCCGGCCGGCCAGCACCTCGCAGATCAGGTCGGGCACCTGGCCGCGCGGCCGCTGGCCCTTCAACCAGCGGGCCACCGCGGTGTGTTCATAGCGCAGCGCGAGGCCGCGGGCCCGGCCGGCCTGGTTCACGCGCGCGGCGAGGCCGGCGTTCGAGATGCCCGCCTCGGCGAGCAGTGCGTCGAGGAGGGTGTTGGGCTGGGGCGTGGGCTGCATGGGACCGCTCCGGTGATTCGGTGCGCTCAGACTAGTGAAAGGACGCTTTCGCACGGGGTGTGAACGACGTGCTCGTTCTTCCGTTCCGCGCGCGCTGCCGAAGTCGCCCCGGTACGGGTTGACTTGGGTCCCTCGCCGAAAGGCGAGGACCGGGCCGCCGGCTCCCCCTCGTACAGTGCGGTCGCCCGGTCGCGTGCGCCGTCCGTGCTGTTGATCTGCCCGACACTCCGTGGCAGCGCGGACGGCGCCGGCCAACTGCCCTTTCCTGTCTCACTGGTGCGGACACTAGTGCGGGGAGGGCGCGGGCCGGGTACGGCGCAGCCCGGGTTCGGCGGGCTGCGCCGGTACCCGCACCCGGTCGTTGCGGACGACGAGCAGGGCGACGTCGTCGGCGAGCCGGCCGCCCGTGTGGCGCAGCAGCGCCGCGTGGACCCGCCGCACGAGCACGGCGGGGGCCTCGCGCGCCGCCCCGGCGAGGACGGCGGGCAGCGGGAAGAACCGGCCCAGACGGTCCCGGGCCTCCTCGGCACCGTCGGTGTGGAGCACCAGGGTCTCGCCGGGCAGCAGCCGGGTCGCCGGGTACGGCACGAGGTCGGCGGGCAGCGGGAAGGCACCGAGCGGCGGCAGCGGCTCGCCGACGGGCACGGGTTCGACGCGGCGGCCGCCGATCCGGTACGGCCCGGGGTGACCGCAGTCCAGGACCTCGACGAGGCCGTCGGGCCGGATCTCCAGAAGCAGCAGCGTCACGAACTCCTCGGCCGCGGGATGCTCGGGCGCCCGCCCGCCCCTGGCCGGGTGCTCCTCGCGGGCCCGCTCGCACAGGTGCCGCCCGAGCGCCCGCTCCAGCCTCCTGAGCACACCGGCCAGTTCGGCCTCGTCGTGCGCGGCCTCGCGGAAGCTCCCGAGGAGGGCGACCACCGCCCCGAGCGCGGCGAGCCCGTGCCCCCGCACGTCCCCGATCACGATCCGCACCCCGTACGGCGTGGCCACCGCCTCGTACAGGTCCCCGCCGACCACGGCACCCCGGGACGCCGACAATTGCCCCGCGGCGACCGCGAGCCCGTCGAGCCGCGCGGGCGGCGGCCGCAGCAGCACCTGCTGGGTGGCGTCGGCGACGGCCCGCACCCGCGCCAGCTCGCGGGTGAGCCCGTACCGCACGCCGAGCACGATCCCGATCCCGACCGTCAGGAAGACGACGCTGGTGGCGATCCGCATCGGCAGCCCGGGCTCCCGCGCCAGCGGACACCACAGCCGCCAGGCGACGGCCACGGCCCCCCACACGACCGGGACCAGCAGCGGAGCCGTACGCCGAAGCCAGGAGCCTTCGGCAACCAATGACCTGTCACGGAACATCCACGGCCCTTCCCGAGGCCCGCCAGCGCCCGAAGACCCTGCGGCACACAGGCCCGCCCCTGTGGCCGCGTCGATTCTCGCGGGGCGCGGGGACGCGGAGGGACACCCACCGGAGATCTCACCCGAAGGAGTGAGCAACCGGACGGGAACCCGCACGGGAGTGCGGGACGCCGGCAGGCGGGAGCGGGGCCGGGGGCAGGGGTGCCGGCAGGCGGGAGCGGGGCGGAGGGGCCGGGTGCCGGCATGCGGAGAGGTCGAGGGCCGGGGTGTGCCAAGGGGCCCTGGGGCGGGGGCGGCTGTTCCAGGGAGGGGAATCCTTCCCTCCTCCCTCCCCGCCGGTATGCCCCGGGCCGGTCGGCCCGGGGCAGGGCCCCTTCGCTCGCTCCTCGCCGTACGGCGTCGCCGTCAGGCGCCGCGCAGCACCGCGCCCGTGTGCTCCGCCGCCGTGGCGACCGCGGCGTCGCGGGCCGCCGAGGCCTCCTCGACCGTCAGGGTGCGGTCGGGGGCGCGGAAGCGGAGGGCGTAGGCCAGGGACTTCTTGCCCTCGCCGACCTGGTCGCCGGTGTAGACGTCGAACAGGCGGATCGACTCCAGCAGCTCGCCCGCGCCGTCGGCCAGGTGCCGCTCGACCACCGCGGACGGGACGTCCTGGTCGACGACCAGCGCGACGTCCTGGGTGGCGACCGGGAAGGCGGAGATGCGCGGGGCCTTCAGCGGGCCCGCGCTCGCGCGCTCCAGGACGTCCAGGTCCAGCTCCATCGCGCAGGTGCGGGCCGGGAGGCCGAGCGCCTTGACCACGCGCGGGTGGAGTTCGCCGCCGTGGCCCGCGAGGGTCTTCACGCCGTCGATCACCACGTGGAACGCGGCGCAGCGGCCGGGGTGCCACGGGGCGTGCTGGTCGGCGTCGATCAGCAGCTCCGCGCCCGCCTCGGCGGCCACGGTGCGCGCCGCCTGGATCGCGTCGGCCCAGTCGGCCGGGCGGCCCTTGCTCCACCAGCCGGCCTGCTCGCGCGCGCCGGCCAGGACGACCGCCACGCGGCGCGGCTGCGCGGGCAGCGCGGCGTTGACGCGGGCGATCTCCTCGTCGGACGGACGGCCGTCGACGCCCAGGCGGACGGCCACGGCCGGCTGGCCCTCGGTGGGACGGAAGACCAGGCCCGTCTCGAAGAGCGCCAGGTCGTGGCTGCCGCGCCCGTCGTTGCGGCGCAGCGCGCCCAGCAGGCCGGGCAGCAGCGTCGTACGGAGCGCGGGCTCCTCGTCGGAGAGCGGGTTGACCAGCTTCACGACCCGGCGGCGGGCGTCGTCCGCGTCCAGGCCGAGCTGGTCGAAGACCTGCTCGCCGATGAAGGGGTAGTTCAGCGCCTCGACGTAGCCGGCGCCGGCGAGCGCGCGGCCCACCCGGCGGTGGACGCGCTGGCGCTCGGTGAGACCGCGGCCGGCCGGGGGCTTGGGCAGCGTGGAGGGCAGGTTCTCGTAGCCCTCGAGGCGGATGACCTCTTCGGCCAGGTCGTTCGGCACGTAGAGGTCGGGACGCCACGACGGGACGGTGACGACGAGCTCGTCCTGGCCGTAGACGTCGCAGCCGATCTCCTGGAGACGGCGGACGACGGTCTCGCGGCCGTAGGCCACGCCGGCCACCCTGTCGGGGTGGTTCGCCGGCATCGTGATGGTGTGCGGCGCGGACGGGGCGATGACCTCGGTCACGCCGGCCTCGGCGGTGCCGCCCGCGAGCAGCACGAGCAGGTCGACCGTGCGCTGCGCGGCCGCCGCGGCGGCCTGCGGGTCGACGCCGCGCTCGAAGCGCTTGGACGCCTCCGAGGACAGCTTGTGGCGGCGGGCCGTGCGCGCGATCGAGATCGCGTCGAAGTGCGCGGCCTCGATGACGACCTCGGTGGTGCCGGCGAGGGCGCCGGTCTCGGGGTCGGTCACCGGGTCGGCGATCTCCGTGTCGGCACCGCCCATGACGCCCGCGATGCCGATGGGGCCGCGGTTGTCGGTGATGACCAGGTCGCCGGAGTCGAGGACGCGCTTGGCGCCGTCGAGCGTGGTGATCTTCTCGCCCTCGGCGGCGCGGCGGACGCCGATGGGGCCGTCGAGGCGGCTGCGGTCGTAGGCGTGCAGCGGCTGGCCGAGCTCGATCATCACGTAGTTCGTGACGTCCACGGCGAGCGAGATCGGGCGCATGCCGGCCTTCTGCAGGCGGCGCTGCATCCAGATCGGCGAGCGGGCCTCGGGGTCGAGGCCGACGACCGTGCGCGCGACGAAACGGTCGCAGCCGATCGGGTCGGCGACCTGGACCGGGTAGCCGTACGCGTTGGGCGCGGGCACGTCGAGCAGCGCCGGGTCGCGCAGCGGCAGGCCGTAGGCGATGGCGGCCTCGCGGGCGACGCCGCGCATCGACAGGCAGTAGCCGCGGTCCGGCGTGACGGCGATGTCGAGGACCTCGTCGTACAGCTCGAGCAGCGCGGTGGCGTCGGTGCCGACCTCGTGCTCCGGCGGCAGCACGATGATGCCGTGCGAGCCGTCGTCGCCCATGCCGAGCTCGTCGCCCGAGCAGATCATGCCGCGCGAGACCCTGCCGTAGGTCTTGCGCTCGGCGATCCGGAAGTCACCGGGCAGCACGGCGCCGGGCAGGGCCACGACGACCTTGTCGCCCTCGGCGAAGTTCCGGGCGCCGCAGATGATCTCCTGCGGCTCACCGGTGCCGTTGGCCTGACCGACGTCGACGGTGCAGAAGCGGATCGGCTTCTTGAACTCGGTCAGCTCCTCGATGGTGAGGACCTTGCCGACCACCAGCGGGCCGGTGAGGCCGGCGCCGAGCTGCTCGACGGTCTCGACCTCGAGGCCCGCCGAAATGAGCTTGGCCTGCACGTCACGGCCGGTCGCGGTCGCCGGCAGGTCGACGTACTCCCGCAGCCAGGAAAGCGGGACCCGCATCAGATCTCCATCCCGAAAGGCCGGGTGAACCGGACGTCACCCTCGACCATGTCTCGCATGTCTTCGACGTTGTGGCGGAACATCAGCATCCGCTCGATGCCGAACCCGAAGGCGAATCCGCTGTACTTCTCGGGGTCCACACCGCAGGCGACGAGCACCTTCGGGTTGACCATGCCGCAGCCGCCGAGCTCGATCCAGCCCTCGCTGCCGCAGGTGCGGCAGGGACGGTCCGGGTTGCCGACGGACTCGCCACGGCACACGTAGCAGAGCATGTCCATCTCGGCGGACGGCTCGGTGAAGGGGAAGAAGTTGGGGCGGAGCCGGGTCTTCATGTCGGGTCCGAAGAGCGCCTGGACCATGTGGTCCAGGGTGCCCTTGAGGTCGGCCATCGTCAGACCCTCGTCGACGGCCAGCAGCTCGATCTGGTGGAAGACCGGGGTGTGGGTGGCGTCGAGCTCGTCGGTGCGGTAGACGCGGCCGGGGCACACCACGTAGACCGGGGGCTCCCGGTCGATGAGGGTGCGGGCCTGCACCGGCGAGGTGTGGGTGCGCAGCACGACGCCGGACTCGTCGCCCGTGGTGCCTTCCGGGCCCTGGACGAAGAAGGTGTCCTGCATCTGGCGCGCCGGGTGGTCCGGCACGAAGTTCAGGGCGTCGAAGTTGAACCACTCGGCCTCGACCTCGGGGCCCTCGGCGACCTCGTAGCCCATCGACACGAAGACGTCGGCGACGCGCTCCATGAGGGTGGTCAGCGGGTGCCGGGCACCGGCCGGGATCCGGTCGTACGGCAGGGTGACGTCGACGGCCTCCTCGACGAGGACCCGGGCGTCGCGCTCGGCCTCCAGCTCGGCCTGGCGGGCGGCGAGCGCCTTGGAGACGGCACCGCGGGCCTGGCCCACGAGCTTGCCGGCCGCGGCCTTGGCGTGCGGGGGCAGGGCGCCGATCTCCCGGTTGGCGAGCGCCAGCGGCGAGGTGCCGCCGGTGTGCGCGGTCTTCGCGTGGGCGAGCGCGTCGAGGTCGCCTGCGGCGGCGAAGGCGGCGATCGCCTCGTCCCGCATGCGCTCGATCTCTTCCGGTTTCAAGGCCTCGACCTCGACCGGGTCGTACGACTTATTGGGTGCCGACATCTCTTCCCGTGCTTCCGTTGGCTTGGCTGGGCGGCCCCGAGCTCGACGTCAAGGGCGCAAACGTGCCAAAGGACGAGTCTAACGGGGCGCGGGGACGCGAATGAGCCCGTGGGCGGTCCGAGCGGCTCCCGACCTCGTACGGTCTCGTCAGGCGAGACGCGCGTGCGGGTCAGAGGAGGTGTGCCGGGGTGCCGACGGGCAGGATAAATCGGAACTCGGCCCCGCCACGGGGACCGCGTCCGACGGTGATCGTGCCGCCGTGGGCCTCGACGACGCCCTTGACGATGTAGAGGCCGAGCCCGGTGCCGCCGCGCTTGCTGCCCCGCCAGAAGCGGGTGAACACGCGGCCCATCGACTCCTCGGGGATGCCGGGGCCTTCGTCGCTCACGGTGACCTCCGTCCCCTTCTCTCCGTCGCTGGTGGCCGTGGTGGGTGCCACCTCGATGGTGACGGTTCCCTCGCCGTGGCGCACCGCATTTTCGAGCAGGTTGCCGAGGATCTGGTCGATCTTGTCGGGGTCCGCCCACAGCTCGGGCAGGCCGGGCCTGACCCGGACGAAGAAGCGGTCGGGCGACTGGCCGCCGGTGGTGTGGGCGTGCACGTGCCGGCCGACGGCGGCGGCGATGTCCACGGGCTGGCGGCGGACCTCCAGGCGCCCGGAGTCGATCCGGGAGATGTCGAGGAGCTCGGCGATCAGCCGCTTGATGCGGCCCGCGTCGGCGTCGACGGTCTCCAGCATCAGCCGCTTCTGGTCGTCGGTGAACCGCTCCCACTTGTCGAGGAGCGTGGCGGTGAAGCCCTTGACGGAGGTGAGCGGCGAGCGCAGCTCGTGCGCGACGGTGGCGATGAGCTCGGCGTGGCTGCGCTCGGTGCGCCGGCGCGCCTCCGTGCCGCGCAGCGAGACCACGACCCGCCGCACCGGTCCGCCCGGCCGGGCGCGGACGTAGCGGGCGGAGACGAGCACCTCGCGCCCGCCGGGCAGCAGCAGGTTGCGCTCGGGCTGGCCGCTGCGGGTGGCGAGGCCGCCGTACGGGTCGGTGAGCGCCCACCAGCGGCTGCCCTTGAGGTCCTCCAGCGGCAGCGCCTCGTCGAGCGGGCGGCCGAGCGCGGCGGCGGCCGGGACGGCGGTGATGCGGCCGGCGGCGGCGTTGAAGCAGACGATCCGGCCGGTCTCGTCGGCGACGACGAGACCGTCGGGCAGGTCGTCGGGATCGATCCCGAGGCCGGCCGTGCAGCCCGGGCCGGCGGCGGGGCCGGTGGCCGTACCGTCGCCCTCGTACGCCGGGGCGGCGGGCTGCTCGGGTACGGACTGCTCGGATACGGGCAGGGGTGCGCGCTGCTCGGACACGGGCAGCGGCGCGGGCTGCCCGGATGCGGGCGCCGGTGGCGCCTCCGGCGCGTGCGGCGCGGCGCTCCGTGCCTGTGCGGGACTGCCCGTGCCGACCGTCATCCCCGTAATCCCACCCCTCCGTGTACCGCAGTGGGCCCCGAGAGCGTCACCCTACTAGGCGGGCGGGTCCTGTGGAGGTTTCAGGAGGTGGTTCGGGGGCGTTGGGCGCGCGCGGAGGCGTACAGGCACACGGCGGCGGCGGTCGCGAGGTTGAGGCTCTCCGCCTTGCCGTGGATCGGGACGCGGACGACGGCGTCGGCGAGGGCCCGGGTCTCCTCGGGCAGCCCCCAGGCCTCGTTGCCGAAGACCCAGGCGGTCGGGCCGCCCATGGTGCCGGCGTCCAGCTCGTCGTCGAGGTCGTCCTCGCCCGCGCCGTCGGCGGCGAGGATCCGTACGCCCACGCTCTTGAGGCCTTCGACGGCCTGCTCGACGGGCACGCCGACGGCGACCGGGAGGTGGAAGAGGGAGCCGACGGAGGCACGCACGGACTTGGGGTTGTACAGGTCCACGGAGGCGTCGGTGAGGATCACGGCGTCGGCGCCCGCGGCGTCGGCGCAGCGCAGCACGGTGCCGGCGTTCCCGGGGTCGCGGACGTGCGCGAGGACGGCGACCAGCTTGGGCCGGGCGGCGATGATGTCCTCGAACGGCGAGTCGAGGAAGCGGCAGACGCCGACGAGGCCCTGCGGGGTGACGGTCTGGGAGACCTCGGCGAGGACGGCGTCGGAGGCGTGGTGGACCCGGGCCCCGGCGGCGCGGGCGGCGTCGACGATCGTGGCGTAGCGCTCGGCGGCCTCGACGGTGGTGAACAGCTCGACGAGGGTCGGCTGTCCGGTGCTGCCGCGGTGCTCGACGGCCTCGCGGACGGCCTGCGGGCCCTCGGCGATGAAGAGGCGGTCCTTGCCCCGGAAATTGCGCTTGGCGAGCCGCCGGGCGGCGACGACGCGCGGCGAACGCGGGGAGATCAGCTCGGGGGCGGGGGTGGACATGTGCCTGCGGCTCTCTGATTCGACGACGGCTCGGTGACGGCAGCGGTGGCGGTCAACGCGCCGGACCCGCAGGCACGAGGCCTGCGGGTCCGGGCAGAAGTACTGCGACCTGGAAGATCAGGCGGCGGCCTTCGGGGCGTTGACGTCGGCCGGGAGGGCCTTCTGCGCGACCTCGACCAGCGCGGCGAACGCGTTGGCGTCGTTGACGGCCAGCTCGGCGAGGATCTTGCGGTCCACCTCGATGTTGGCGGCCTTCAGACCCTGGATGAGGCGGTTGTACGTCATGCCGTTCAGGCGGGCAGCGGCGTTGATGCGCTGGATCCACAGCTGACGGAAGTCGCCCTTGCGCTTCTTGCGGTCGTTGTAGTTGTAGACCAGCGAGTGGGTGACCTGCTCCTTGGCCTTGCGGTAGAGGCGCGAACGCTGACCGCGGTAGCCGGAGGCCTGCTCGAGGATCGCCCGGCGCTTCTTGTGGGCGTTGACTGCCCGCTTGACGCGTGCCACTTCTTAACTCCTTGTAGCGGGGCCGTGGTGTGTTCACACGACCCGGAAAACGGATGGGTCCCGGTCTGTGCCGGATGCCCTCGTCGGACGAGGGCGGGAGATCAGATCAGATGCCCAGCATCTTCTTGATCTTGGCGGAGTCACCCGGGGCCATCTCGGCGTTGCCCGTGAGGCGACGCGTCAGCTTGGACGACTTGTGCTCGAGCAGGTGGCGCTTGCCGGCGCGCTCCCGCAGGATCTTGCCGGAGCCGGTGACCTTGAAGCGCTTCTTGGCACCGGAGTGCGTCTTGTTCTTCGGCATAGCGCCGTTATCTCCTCGTCAGTGGCGCTCCCCCGGTGCGGGCACCGGACAAGCGGGAGCGTCAATTCTTCGTTTGGTGGTTCCGGGCGGAACCCTGGGGCTGCCCGGTGAGGCAGCCCCGCGGGATCACGCCTCGGCGTTCTCGGCCGACGTGTCGGCCGAAGCCTGCTCGGCCGGGGCCTCCGCGGCGGCGGAACCGCCCTGGCGTTCGGCCTTGCGCGCGGCCTGGGCCTCGCGCGCCTCGGCCATGGCCTCGGTCTTCTTCTTGTGGGGACCGAGAACCATGATCATGTTCCGGCCGTCCTGCTTCGGGTTGGACTCGATGAAGCCGAGCTCCTGTACGTCCTCCGCGAGGCGCTGGAGCAGCCGGTAACCGAGCTCCGGGCGGGACTGCTCACGACCACGGAACATGATCGTGATCTTGACCTTGTCACCCTGCTTGAGGAACCGGACGACGTGACCCTTCTTGGTGTCGTAGTCGTGCGGGTCGATCTTCGGCCGGAGCTTCATCTCCTTGATGACCGTGTGCGCCTGGTTCTTGCGCGCCTCACGGGCCTTCATGGCCGACTCGTACTTGAACTTCCCGTAGTCCATGAGCTTGCACACGGGCGGACGGGCGTTCGCCGCGACCTCAACCAGATCGAGGTCGTACTCCTGCGCGAGCTCCAGGGCCTTGGCAAGGGGGACGATGCCCACCTGCTCGCCGCTGGGGCCGACAAGACGCACCTCGGGAACGCGAATCCGCTCGTTGATGCGGGGCTCGGCGCTGATGGATCCTCCTCGGTAGCACCACGCGACCGCCTTGGCGGACGGACACGTCACGGTAGAACTGTCGAGACCAACCGAGCGGGTGCACGAAAAATGCCCCGGACGGGACACAGGCGGGGCTCCATGAAACCGGAGCACCGCCGCGAACCATCGCGGGGCGCACATCGGGCGGCTCCATCGTCCGTACGGAACGATGGATGCCACCTGACCGGTGACCCGCCGCCCTCAGGGCGGCCAGGTGGGAGAACGGAGCCTCCACTTGCGGGCCGGGCACGCACGTGTCCGGCCGGTCGTTACACAAGGTTAGCAGGACCCGCCGGTCGGCGCGAACCGTACGTCCGCTTATCGTGGGGGCATGAGCGAGACGCCCCAGAACGAGTCCGACGAGACCCCCGACTTCGCAGCCATGACCCGCGACATCGCGGAGGTCCCGGCGGTCGAGGTGATTGTGACGGTCGCCGTCAACCTGATGAGCGCCGCCGCGGTGAAGCTCGGGCTCACCGAGGAGGGCGACGACCACAAGGACCTCGACGAGGCCCGCAAGCTGATCCACGCCCTCGCGGGCCTGCTCGACGCCGGTGTCACGGAGATCTCCTCCTTCCACGCGGCCCCGCTGCGCGACGGCCTGAAGTCCCTCCAGCTGGCCTTCCGCGAGGCCAGCTTCGTCCCGGACGAGCCGGGCCAGGGCCCGGGCGAGAAGTACACGGGGCCGGTCTACGGCTGACGTGCCGCACCGCCCCCGTCCGACAGGGCCGCGGGGGCGGAAGCCAGTTCCCTACGGAAGCCAGTTCCTCACGGAAGTCAGTTCCTCACGGAAGCCAGTTCCTCACGGAAGTCAGTTCCTCACGAAGAAGGGCTCGCCGGGAGGCGTCGCCGAGGCCGGCAGGAGTGCCAGGTCGAGGCCGCGCACCAGGCGGGCCCTCAGTGTTTCGTCGGCGGCCAGCGCGCGGGCCACACGCTGGGCGGCCTCCGCCGGGGCCGCGTCCTCCGCGAGGACCAGCGCCAGGGTGCCGTCGGCGGTGCCGGGGCCCAGGTGGGCCCGGAGCACCGCGGGCTCGGCGGCGACGGCGGCCCGGACCGCGTCCCGCACCGCGGGGTCGTCCAGCGGGTCCGTACTGCTGCGGCCCTCGGCGAGCGCGAGCAGCGCCGAGCCGGTCACCTGGTACGCCACCGGGCCGGCCAGGTCCAGGACCAGGGTGTCGGCCTTCTCGTGGACGAGCGCCGCGAGCGCCTGCCGCAGCGGGACGGCGACCGGCCGGGCGGCCGGGTCCCACAGGTGCAGCGAGGCGATCGAGGTGAACGCGGGCAGCGCCCGCCGGTCGCCGGCGGTCAGCGTCGGCACCGCCATGTCGCTGGTCTTCTCCTGCTTGAGCCCGGTCTCCGGGTCGGTCTCCACCTCGCCGAGGACGGCGACGACGGGGACGAGCAGCCGGGCGCCGCGCAGCGCCTCCAGGACCGGCCCGTGGGCGGTCCGGTCCTCCGCCCAGGCCGCGAGGGCCGCGGCGAGCCGCGGGTCGGCGGAGCCGTCGTCGTCGGAGAAACCGGGGTCGGGGATGTTCTTGAGCGCCACGCCCCGAGCCTAACCGCCGCCTCCCGGGCCGGATGACCAGGGCCGACCCGCCCTCGTCGTCCGCCCGCGCGCGGGGCGCGGCGGCGGTGCGTTCAGCGGGTGCGGCCGCCGCGCCAGAGGGCCACCGCGGCGGCGAGGAAGAGGACGCCGGCGCCGCCCGCCAGCGGCGCGAGGAGGCCGACGGGGTGCGACTCGTCGGCGGCGGGCTGCGGGCCGGGCCCGAAGTAGCGACCTTTCCAGCCCGCGACGGCGGTCTTGGGATCGGCGCCCTTCAGCCTGCCGCCCGCCTCGATGGCGGCGGCGGGGTCGACCGTGCCGTACCCCTTGTCGTCGCTGCGCCCGCCCTTGGGGCGGCTGCGCGCGGTGTCGACGAGCAGCTGCTTGATCTGGGCGGGGGTCAGGTCGGGGTGGGCGGACCGGACGAGCGCGACGGCGCCGGAGACGAAGGCGGCGGCGGCGCTGGTGCCCCAGCCCTCGTAGTAGCGGCGGTCGGGGTCGGCGATGACGATGTCGACGCCGGGGGCGCTGACGGTGGCGTACCAGCGGCTGGTGGAGAAGGAGGCGTGGGTGCCGTAGCGGTCGACGGCGGCGACGGCGATGACCCCGGGGTAGGCGGCGGGGTACGAGATGTGGTCGCCCTTGTCGCCCCCGTTGCCCGCGGAGGCGACCACGGAGACGCCCTTGGAGAGGGCGTACTGGACGGCGGCGTCCTCGCCCGCGTCCGGGTGGGCCGACTCGGAGTCGTCCCCGAGGGAGAGGTTGATGACGTCGGCGCCGTGGTCGGCGGCCCAGCGGATGCCTTCGGCGAGGGCGGTGCCCCGGGTCTTGCGCGCCTTGTCCCGGGCCTTGTCGGTGCCTTCGAGGATGACGCGGACGGGCAGGACCCGGACCTTCGGGGCGATGCCGAGGACGCCGTCCTGGGCGCCGGGGCCGTGGCCGTGCCCGGCGATGATGCCGGCCATGGCGGTGCCGTGCCTGGCCCAGGCGCGGTCGCCGCGTTCCGCGCCGAAGCCGACGAGGTCGGTGCCGGTCAGCACCGAGCCTTCGAGGTCGGGATGGCTCGCGTCGACGCCGGTGTCGAGGACGGCGACGGTGATGCCCTCGCCGCGCGTGGTCTGCCAGGCCTTGCCGGTGTGCAGGGCTTCGAGGCCCCACTGGCGGGCGCGGATGGTGTCGGCGTACGCGGGCGTGGTCGTCGCCGGGAGGACGGCGAAGGCGGCGGCGAGGACCGCGACGGCGGAACGGCGGAGGGCCGGGCGGGCGGTCACCGTTCGTCCTCCCGGACGGCGGCGGCGACGGTCGTGCGCAGGGACCGTTCGACGGCCTCGGCGACGCCCTTGGCCTCGTGGCCGAGGCCCGCCTGGGCGACGGCGGTCGTGCGCTTCGGCGTCATGGCGCGCTCCGCGTGCTCGGGCACGCCGACGACGCGGCCGTCGGCGAATCCGGAGACGGCGGTGACGACGACGGGCAGGTCGGTCAGGACGTGCCGCCACCAGCTGGCCCGCTGGCGGTCGCCGAAGCGGGCCGCCACGGTGCCGGGCGCGGAGAGGGCGGGGGCCGGTTCGTCGGCGGCGCGGGAGCCGAGGGTGCGCATGGTGGCGGGATCGGCCTGGGTGAAGACGAGGGCGACGGTGACGACGTGGGAGGAGGTGGCGTCGGTGTAGGTGGCGCGCAGCACGCGGTCGCAGCCGACGGTGCTCAGGGCGGTGTGGAGGGCCCGGGGCAGGCCGGCGGCCGTGCAGGGCGCGTCGGGGGCGACGACGATCCGGCTCCAGGTGCGGGTGGCGCCGCCGGGGCCGGCGGACGGGCCGGAGAGGGTGCGCGGGAAGAGGGTGTCGACCGGGGCGTCGTGCCAGAGCGCGCGGGCCCGGCTGAAGCCGGGCGGTTCGGCGGGTTCGCCGGCACCGGTACCGGCGAGCACGGCGCCGGTGAGGGCACCGCCGACGAGTCCGAGGGCGAGGACGGCACAGACGGCGGCGGCGACGACCCGGCCGGTGCCGCGTTCCCGGATCGGCCGGAGCCGGGTGGTGGTCTCGGCGGGGGTCTCCTCGGGCACGCCGCCGCCCAGGGCCCAGGCGTCGTACGCGTACGCCGGAGCGGGGCGCGGGGCGGCACCGGGCGGAGGGCCGGCGGGCGCGGGGTGCGCGGGCCGGTCCTGAGCGGGCCGCGCGGGCGTGCCGCGGTGCGGAGCCTGCCGGTCGTCCCGTACGGGACGGAGCCGGGTGGTGGTCTCGGTGGGTGCTTCGGCACCCGGGGCCGGCCGCACGGGCGGCGCGGGCCGCGGCGGCCGGGCCGGCTGCTCGGGCGGCAGCGGCTGCGCGGCCCGGCGG
>NZ_JBHXFE010000060.1:0-48655 GCF_042722475.1 Streptomyces sp. NPDC127092 | reverse complement strand
CACCTCCAGCGTGAGGGGGTCAAGATCATCCGCGCGGGGACGGGGCGGAGAAGTGCTCTGAGCTGGGGTGATGGGTACGGCACCGGCCGCACCCATCACCACCAGGAGATGGCGCAACGGCCTGTTAACAGGTTCGGGGGCGGGAGGCGCGGGCGGGCCCGGCGGTGGGTACCCCGGGTACCCGGGACACACGGCGCCCCCGGCGCGGAGGTGCGCCGGGGGCGGTCTGCGTGACTAGACGAGCGGCACCCTGCCACCCGGACCGGTCAGTGTCGCGGGCTCAGGCCGGACGAGGGGGCTGCGACGGCAGGAACGCGTCCTGGTCCTTGTGGGCTCCCCAGCCCTCGGCGCGGAACCGCTTCGCCTCCGCGGAGTCGACGGTCAGCAGCCCCGCGTCGATGAGGCGCTGCACACCGGCGCGCAGGCTCGCCTCGTCGACGTCGACCCGCCGGCCGAAGTCGCCGGCGAGGAGTGCCTTCACCGCGGCGTCCAGGTGGATGTCGACGTGCGTCCAGCTCGCGAGCTTGACCCACAGGCCGAGGTCGGCGAGCGAGAGCTTGGCGTCGGTGACCACCTCGCGCGGCACCACCACCACGTCGGGCAGCTTCGCGGGGCGCACGGTCGTGGCGTAGGTCTTCTCCGGCGCCTGGCCGTCGGTGCTGCTGGTCATCGGTTCCCCTCCGTGGTCGTCGGAGGCCCATCCTGGCTGCCTGCCGGGCGGCACCGCACAGGATGAGCCAAATACGGACACTCGTTCGATTTTAGGTCTGGGCCATGTCGACGAAGCGGCTGTAGTGGCCCTGGAAGCCGACCGTCACCGTCGCCGTCGGGCCGTTGCGGTGCTTGGCCACGATCAGGTCGGCCTCGCCGGCGCGGGGCGACTCCTTCTCGTACGCGTCCTCGCGGTGCAGCAGGATCACCATGTCCGCGTCCTGCTCGATCGAGCCGGACTCGCGCAGCTCGCTGATCTGCGGGCGCTTGTCGGTGCGCTGCTCGGGGCCGCGGTTGAGCTGGGACAGGGCGACGACCGGGATCTCAAGCTCCTTGGCCAGCAGCTTGAGGTTGCGGGAGATCTCGGAGACCTCCTGCTGGCGGCTCTCGGCGCGGCGGCCGGCACCGGACTGCATCAGCTGGAGGTAGTCCACGATCAGCAGGTCCAGGCCGCCCTTGGACTGCTTGATGCGCCGGGCCCGGGAGCGGATCTCGGTGAGCGACAGGTTCGGGGAGTCGTCGATGATCAGCGGGGCGCCCTCGATGGCGGGCGTCCGCTTGACCATGCGGTTGAGGTCGTCGTCGGTGACCGACCCGGCGCGGATGTGGTGCAGGGCGACGCGGGACTCGGCGCTGTAGAGCCGCTGGGTGATCTCGGGGCGGCCCATCTCCAGGGAGAAGAACACCGAGGTCAGGCCGTGCTTGATGGAGGCGGAGCGGGCGATGTCCAGGGCGAGGGTGGACTTGCCGATGGCCGGGCGGGCGCCGATGACGATGAGCTGGCCGGGCTGCAGGCCGTTGGTGAGCGCGTCCAGGTCGATGAAGCCGGTCGGGACGCCGGTCATCTTGCCGGTGCCCTTCATCCGGGCGTCGAGCTGGTCCCAGAAGTCGGGCACGTCGTCGCGGACGTACGCGTAGCCGGCGGACTGCTCGCGGGTCGCCAGGGCGTCGAGGACCTCGGCCTCGACCGCGCTGCGGATGTCGTCGAGGTCGCCCTGCTCGGAGTAGCCCAGCTGCGAGATCTTCGTCCCGGCCTCCACCAGGCGGCGGAGAACGGCCTTCTCGTGGACGATCTCGGCGTAGTACGACGCGTTCGCCGCCGTCGGCACGGACTGCACCAGGGTGTGCAGGTACGAGGCGCCGCCGACCTTGGCGATGTCGCCGCGCTTGGTGAGCTCGGCGCCCACGGTGATCGGGTCGACCGGCTCGCCCTTGCCGTACAGGTACAGGATCGCGGCCTGGATCGTCTCGTGGGCGGGGCGGTAGTAGTCCCGCTGCTGCATGGGGCCGTCGATGACGTCGGCGATGGCGTCCTTGCTGAGCAGCTGGCCGCCGAGCGTGGACATCTCCGCGTCGTTGTCGGACGGCGGGGTCCGGTCGAAGGCGTCCCGGCCCGAGGGGCGGAACTCGTCGTCAGGGGCGGCGTGGGGTGCGACGATGGTCATGCGGATCTCCTTCGGAGGTCTTCTGTGGCGGCCGGTTCTTGACGGGAGTGGCCGCCACAGGCGTGTTCGGGGTCGGGACGGGCGTCAGGCGGGCTGACCCGCACGGAGCCGGGCCAGCAGGCCGGCGCCGTCGATGGAGCCGGGCTCGGACGCCTCCCGCTGCTGCTGCCGCCCGCGCTCGGCGAGGCGGCACCGGGGGCAGTCGCCCTCGACGAAGGCCGGGTGCTGCGCGCACATCGGCGGGCCGGCCGGGGCGGAGCGCTGCCCGGGCACCGACGGCTGCGGCGCCTCGGGGAAGGTCATCGCGTCCTCGAGGACCTTCCAGGTCGGCTTGGCCCGGCCCATCCACTCGGCCACCCGGCACAGGTGGTCGAGGTCATGGCCAGCAGCGAGGAGCTCGGCGGCCTCGGTGGCGATGACAGCCGCGCGCTTCGGCAGCAGGGCCCGACCACCGGCCTTCATGCCGTTCGCCCATGCCTCCGCGACGGCGGCCGCCGAGGAGTCGGCAGCAGCCGGAGCGGGGGAGGCGTGGTCTTCCGGCGAAGCCGAGTTCTCTCTCTCGTTCTGGCCCGGAGAGCCCGCCGACGGCAGTCCGTTCAGACCACCCGCCGGTACAGAGAGAGGAAGTTTCACTTCCTTATTACTTCTACCGCTCGATTTGAACACCCGTGGCGCATCGATTTGAACACCCGTAACACCCGCATCACCCGTCGGGTGCTCAGATCGAGCACCCGCTGACCTGGGCTTTTTCTTCGGGTGTTCAGATCGAGCACCCGTGGCGGGCGCTCCCTTCGACGGGTGCTCAGATCGAGCACCCGTGGCCATGGCGGTCTCGCAGAGCACGTCGGACGGGTGCCCACCGAGGCACCCAGCCTCGTGGCCGCCGGCGAGGTCGTAGACGGGCGGGCGCTTGTCGGCACGGATGTGGTCGACGAGCTTCTCGTCGCCCTGGAGCAGGACGCCCGCGGCCTTGAGGGCGCGCAGGTGCTTGAGGACCGTGGACTCGCCCATCAGGCACTCCGCGGCGAGCGTGGCGGCCTTGGCGAAGCAGCCGCGCATGTCGCCGCCGACGTGGTTGCCGACGCGGATGAGCACCAGGAGCTCGCCGGAGTTCTTGCACTTGGTGATGCCGACCTTGTCGACCCACGCCTGGCCCTGGGTACTCATCGGCCCACCGCCGGCGCGGCCGGGGCGGACAGGGCGGAGAAGACGCTCGCGGGCGCCGGGGTGCTAGTCACCCAGGCGTTGTAAGCGCCAAAGCGGACACCATCATTCGCGCAGCTCACGGCGCGATTCAGCTCAGAAGTCTTAGTCACGGCGCCTTCGTACGCGGCCGGGACGGTTACCGTCGCGGGCTCCGCGGAGGCGAGCCGGAGGGGGCGGTGCATGAGGTGCGATCTCTCCCAATCGGGGTAGAGAGCCGCACGTCGGTGATCTTCACCGGGTAACTGGACGGGTACGCGAGCGGTGCTGCGTGAAGTCCGTCTGGGCGGTTACCCTGGCTGATGGTGACCGGGCCCCGAGGGGTCGGGAACCCGGCATCAGCCGACGTACGACTCAGGAGCTGTGGCTTGGTAGGGCCGGTGGACTGAGTCAGTTGTGAAGGTCGAGGGCCGCTCCTGTTGGCGCAGGGGCGGCCCTCGGCGTTACGGGGCGCGGGCAGTCATGGCGACCATGGTGGAGTCCTTCCGCCGGTTTCGGAAACCGGCGATGAGCTGGTATGACGCGTGCTTGCATCCGGCGATCGTGCCGGATGGCGTCGTCGTGTTGTACCGAGTTCCGGGCGCGGATACTCCTCGGTCCCGTTCTCCGGGAGAGAACTTGCGAAGGCGTCCCGCCACACGGGAAGCACGGGTCGCCGGCGGCGTGTCGCCGTGTCCCGCTGGCCCACGGTCAGTGGGTACGCGTAGCCTGCAACGCATCGCAGGCACCTCCCATCAGGTGCTTGGTCCGACGCCGCCGACCACCACAACCGGCGAGCGCGACCGGCAGGCCCCCGCGGGGGCCTGTTCGCGTTTCGCGGGTCATCTTCCTCTCCCCGGGTCTCTGGTGGGGTCAGCTCGCCGTTTCCGGCGAGTCGAGGTCGATCGACGCCCTGCGGGCCTGCACCAGGTATGCCAGAGCGGAGCCCAGCTCGCCGTACAAGGCGCCAAGGTCGCCGGCGGACTCCAGTTCCTGGGCGCGTCCCACCGAGTCGGCGGCGCGTACGAGCTCGTGGTTGGACCCTGCAGGGAGCATCCCGGATCGGCTGTGCGCACGGAGCGCCTCGGCGATGGTGGCCAGGCTGGCGTCGGCAGGCACGGGGCCGGGACCGGCCGGGGCCGTCGAGGTCGTGAGCCAGCCGTCATCGGCGAGGGCCGATAGCAGCTCGTTGACGATCTCGGAGGCGGAGAGGCGCGCGGTGCTCATCTGGCGATCCTTTCAGAGGGGTGCCCGGGTTCGGCGGGCCCCGACTGTGTAGTCGGGGCCCGCCGCCGGGTCAGGCCAGGGGGACGGAGTAGCGGAGCTTCCAGCCGTCCGAGAGAACGTGCTGGGTGACCTCGACGACACGCCCGTCAGCGGTACGGCCGACGTGGTTGATCGTCAGCACCGACGAGCCCGCCTGCAGCCCCAGCGCTGCCGCCTCATCAGCCGTCGCCGGGCGGAGGGCGACGTCCTCGGTCGCCTCGGCGCCCTGGTCGAATCCGGCCTCGCGCATCCGGCTGATGATGCCGCCGACCCCGGTGTCGACCTGCTCGACACCGGCGGCCTGGGCGACGTCGACGGGGATGTACGTGTTGACGAGCTGGATCAGCCGGTCCCCGTCGAACATCCGGCGGGCGCGGACGACGACCTCGCTTCCGTCGCCCAGGAGCTCGGCGACGTCGGCCGGCGCAGCCTCGCGGCGAACGTCGACCTCGGCTCGGGGCGTTCCTCCGCTGCGACGGAGCTCGGCGTCGTACGCGCCGTGTGCGCCGTTCTCCTCACGCTGGTCCTTGCGGTACCGGGTGCGGGCGTCCCGGAGGACGACGCCGTCGGTGCCGATCGTGTTGCTAGCCATGCGAACTTGCTCCTCGGGTTTGGTGTTTGAGTCTTCTGGTGCCCGCGCGGTGCCGGGCTACGAGCCGATGACCCACTCGTACGCCAGCCGCCACTTCGTGCGCGGCATGACGTGCAGGCAGACCTCGACGATGCGGCCCTCGGCGGTCAGACCCTGATGGGTGATCTCCAGAACCGCCTGTTCAGCAGGGATTCCGAGCCCTGCCGCCTCCGCTTCGGAGGGAGCGCGGACCTCGATCTCCTCGCGCAGGCGGACCTGCGCGTAGCCGGCCTCGGCCAGCCTGGACTTGCTCCCGCCCGGCCCGGTGTTCTGCTGCTCCAGCTGGGGGCACTGGTCGGCGATGTCCGGGGGGAACCACGAGGTGGCGAGCTGCACCACCTCGCTGACGTCGTCGTTGTCGGGGCGGGTGACGGGCATGACCCGCTCGCGCTTCAACGCCTTCGTCGCGTGGTGCAGACCGAGAAGGTCGGCGACGCGCTTCGGAGGCCGCTCGCGGGCGATCACGGTGGGGAGAGGCTTGTAGACCAGACCCAGGCGGCGGATCTCGGCGTCGAACGCTCCGACCGCCCCGCCCTCTGACCTCGCGGTCGGGAGGTAGCGGCTGGTGCCGTCGCGCAGCACCTTGCCCAGCACGAGGCTGACGTACGTCCCCTTGCCACGGCGCGAGAACACCAAGCCCTGGTCCTCCAGGAGGCCGTACACGTCCCGGGCCGTCTGATAGGCGATGCCCTCAGCGGCCTGCAGGTCCGGAACGCTCGGCAGAGCCGAGCCGGGCGGGTACACGCCTCGCTCGATCTTCGCCGCGATGCTCGCGGCGATCCGAGGAACCTTTCCGGGCTCTCGCTTCCCCATGTCTGTCTCCATCTCGTTCGGAATGGGACTCCCTCCCACGACGTCGCCCAGCATGACATGTCTAGTTGTCTTCCGAAAGCCGAGACTCGGACCATCTATCGATCCCGCGAAAAAGTGCAGGTCAGAGGCCGTCATTTCCGACACTTAACTAGACAGGTTGACAGGAGTTGAGAGGGGTGGGTTAATCGAATCGCTCGGCCACCTGACTAGTTAAGTCGGATGGGCGGGCGGCAAGGGGACAGCTGTGTCCCGACGGCGGCTCTAATACGGCCCGCGAGGGCTTAGGTCGGATGGCCGCTCGTTCCTTGAGAACTCAACAGTGGACTGAATTTCGGGCCGCGGCGCCCCTGCCGTCATTACGACGAGACGACCCTCTCACCAGCGGTTTTCCCGCTGGTGAGGTCTTGAGCGGGGGGCTGGCCGCACGGCAGCCCGAGAGCGGATCTGAGCAGGGCCCCAGGGGTGGGGCCGGAGCTGGCGGCTGTATGGCCAGCGTTGGTGCAACTCCCCATCCGCTCACCGCGCCGGCACTCATGACGGCGCGACCCCCGGCACGGCGGTGCAACGCCATGTGTGCCGGGGGTCCACGGATCTACCAGCAAAGGAACCGATCCGCATGACCATCATCGCAGTCACCACCGCCGCTCCGATCCGCCCCCAGGCCGTGTCCGACGGCGTCGACGACGTCGTGCAGGAGGCGTGGTCGGTGTTCGGTGAGGTTCAGGACCTGGCGCGACTCGGCGTCGAGGTCGCGGTGACCGTCCGGCCGGGCGAGATCCTGGCGGACCTGGTCGTCCGCAAGTCGGCCGCGCACCTGCTCACCACCCTGGTCCAGGAGCTGGAGAACACCGGCATCACCCAGGCGCCGGGCGGCTACCGGATCGCCGGGACGATGTGCCAGGGCAACGTCGGCCTGCGCATCTTCGTCGACAGCGCCGAGGTCACCGTCGAGCAGATGGAGGCCCTGGCCGCCCTGATCGACGGGGACCTCGACGCGTACGCCGGCGGCATCGAGCGCATGGAGCGTGCCGCGTGACCCCCGCCGAGCAGCAGGCCGCGGCCGCGAAGGCCGCCTCCGAGGCCGCCGACCGGGCCGAGGCGGCCCGCCGCCAGGCCGAGGAGCAGCTCCGCCGCCACGGGCAGGCCCTGTCCGGGATCGGAGGCCGACCGTGATCCGCATTATCCGTACGACCACCCTGCTCCACCTGCAGACGCAGGTGGCCAACGGGCTCGTCCTGGAGAAGGACCTCGAGGACGCCAAGGCCGAGCTGGACAGGGTTGCCGGCCTCCACCGCGCGGCGGTCAAGGCCCGCAACGACGAGGGGCGGAAGTTCACCGAGCTGTACGTCCAGCTCGGCGAGGCGACCACCCGGATCGAGCGGCTGTCCGCCGAGCTCAAGAGGGTCACGGCCGAGCGCGACGACGCCCGGGCGGACCTCGCCACCATCGACAAGGCCGCCGACGACGGGCTCGTCCGCATCGTCCCGCAGCCCCGCCGGGAGACGCTGGAGCCGGCCTCCGTGCCGGAGGCCGAGGTCAAGCGGCGGGTTTTCGACTACCCGCACGAGTCGACCGACCCGGCCCTGGTCGTCGAGCACGCCGACCAGGTGTGCGACCAGTGCATGAAGGCCATCCCGCTGCTGTCCATCAAGGACCTGCAGACCGCGATGGTCCTGGCGCACAAGAACGACCTGGTCATCGCCCAGCTGCTGATCCTCAACGAAGTCCACGTCCGCGTGAAGTCGGTCAAGCCCGAGGAGGGCCAGGCATGAGCATCACCACCCTGTACGGCCGCCGGATGCGGGACGTCCACAAGTTCCGCCAGGACAACGGCCCGATGACGGCGTGGCCGGCGGACCGGTTCGAGGTCTACCTCGACCTGGTCGCCAGCGCCCGGGCCGCCCGCTGGCACCACCTGCGCACCACCACCCGCCGGGCGCGGGTCCTCGGCTCCGTCGCCTACATCACGCCGCTGTACGTCCTGGCCGCGCTGGCCAGGGCCTGGCAGGGCGAGACGTGGTGGCAGCTGGAGACCCACCTGCGGAAGGCCGACGACCGGCTCGCCCTCGCCCTGATCGAGCGCGACCGCGCCGGCGACCACACCATCACCACCCTGGTCACCCGCTTCGTGGACCGGCTCACCAGCTCGGTCGCGCGGATGACGGACCGCCTCGCCCAGATCTGACGGGCACACAAGAAGGAAGGAGGGCATCGTGGCGGCCCGTACCGCGACACGGAAGCCCACCCGCAAGACGACGACCGCACGCAGCAAGCCCCCCGCGCCCCGCCGCCCCGGCCCCGCCGAGGGCCCGGCGGTGCCCCCGGCCGCCGGGGGGCGGGAGGAGGCGGACCCGTTCCTCGCGGACGCCCGGGACCGGGCCGCCGACAACCTGGCCCTGGCCACCGAGGTCCTCGACACCGCCCGCCTCACCGCAGCGGCCGAGGCCGCCGAGATCCGCCAGGGCGCCGAGGAGCAGGCCACGACGATCCGCCGGGCGGCGGCCACCGCCGCCCGGCAGGTCCTCGCCGAGTCCGCTGACGCGGCCGGGGACCGGCTCCGGCAGGCGACCCGGGACGCCGAAGCGCTCCGGAAGGCCGCCAGCACCGAGGCACGAGCGCACCTCGACCGCTCCCTGGCCGAGGACGAGGCCCGCGTGGCCGAGGTCCTGGCGGCCGCGATGGCGGACGCCGAGGAACAGGCCGGGCAGATGCTCGCCGAGGCCGAGGACCAGGTGAACGAGGTCCTCGCCGCCGCAGAGGAGCGGGCGACCGCCCTGGTGGACATGCGCCGCGTGTCCGCCGAGGCCGCCTACCGCAAGGCCCTGGAGGACGCCGCGCGGATCCTGGGCGAGGCTCAGGAGAAGGCGGCCGAGATCGCGGCCCGGCGGGCCGGCCTCGACACCGAGCTGGAGCTGACCCGCCGCTCCGCCCTCCTCGACCTGGAGGAGGAGCTCGCCGCTCGCCGCAAGGAGCTGGAGGCCGAACTGGTCCGCCAGCGCCAGGAGAACGACAAGGCCCAGGCCCTCGTCGAGGACGAGTTCCGCGAGCTCGGTGAGAAGCACGTCCGGGAGCGTGAGGAGCAGCGCCAGCGGCTGGTCGCCGAGGCGGAGCAACTGCGCCGGCGGGCCGAGTCCGACGCCAGGGCGGCGGCCACGTCGGCGGCCGCGGAGATCCGCAGGGAGGCCGCGGCCGCACTGCGGGAGGCCGAGGAGGAGAGGGCCGCCGCCCGGGCGGCCCGCGACCTCGCCGAGAAGCGGGCCAAGAGCCTGGAGAACAAGCAGTCGCGGGGCGAGATCCTCAAGCACGTCAGCCTCTGGACCGGACTGGGCGCGGTGATCATCCTGACCGCGTCCGGCGAGTGGGCCTTCGCCTCCATGGTCGGTCTGGGCGAGACGCCGATCGGGGACGCGGGCTGGGCCCTTCCGGTGGGCCTGGACATCTACGCCGTCACCGCGTTCCGGAAGAAGAAGGACGTGCCCTTCGCCCTCGGGCTCATGGCCGCCACGAACCTGACGTACCACGCGGCGGACATGACCGGGGTCGGGATAGAGCTCGGGGCGGACGGCGCCAAGCACCCGTCGGTCTGGCTCATCTCCGTCGCGGTGATCGTCGTCGTCCTCATCGTCTGGCGGATCCACCGCCTCCTGGAGGACGACGAGGAGAAGAAGCCGGCGGCCGCCGAGCAGCCCGCGGCGACCGACGGCCCGGACGGCGACGCCACCGGGACCGGGCCCCGTACGGACGGGCAGAGCGCGAGCCGTACGGAGCAGGACGACCCGGCCCGTACGGCAGACCGTACGGACGGCCCGGACGCAGACCGTACGGAGCCCGACCGTACGGACCGTACGGCAGACCGTACGGAGCCCGACCGTACGGCCCGTACGGCAGACCGTACGGAGCCCGACCGTACGGCCCGTACGGACGGCCGTACGGGGCGGGACCGTACGGCCCGTACGCCCGCGACCCGTACGGCCCGTACGGCGACCCGTACGGCGAAGACCCGTACGGGCAGCCCGGCACCGGCCCGTACGGACGCCGAATGCGTCACCGCCCTGCGGGAGCTGTCCCGTACGGCCGACGGGTTCGTCACCGTCAACGCCGCCCGTACGGCGCTCGGCTGCAACCGCGACCGGGCCGTACGGCTGCTCGACGAGGCGGGGCTCCTGAGCCCGGCCGACCGGGCCAAGCACCTCACGCCGACGCGCTGACGCGTACGGCACGGCGGGCCCTGCTCGGGGCCCGCCGCTCATCCATCCCCCGATCCGCGCACACCGCGAGAGGACTCTCATGAGCGCCGAGAACCGCTGGACCCCCGATCACATGAGGTCGCCCGCGAACCGGGCGATCCACCTGGAGCAGCGCCGGGCGCAGCTCCAGCCGCTCGCCGACGACCTGCGCCGGATCGCGCGGGAGATGGAGGCCGTCCTCAAGGAGGAGGGCCGCATCGAGGGAGACTTCCCCGGCCAGCCCTGGCTGCGCGCCAAGCACGTGGTCAAGCCGCTGTTCGACGCCGCCGACAACGTCGAGAAGGTCCTGCCGGCCCTGGGGGCCTTCAACGCCCGCTTCCAGCACTCCTACGAGGAGCTGCCGGACAAGCGGGAGGCCAAGCGGCAGAAGAAGGCCCTGGCCAGGCAGGAGAAGCAGGCCATCGAGCCCGCCCAGACCGGTGAGCGCACGGTCCCCGCCCAGCAGACCGGCTTCGACGACGTCTTCGACGGCCTGAGGAAGGGAGCCTGAGCCGGTGGCCGCACAGACGAGGGCCGAGCGGCGGGCGCTGAACCAGCGGGCCCACTTCGAGCAGCGGCAGGCCGAGCGGGCCGATCGCGGTCCGCGGGGCCTGGCCGAGTCGTGGATGGAGCGGGCCCGTTCGGTCGCCGCCGACCGCGAGCGGCGCGGCGATCCGGAGGCGTGGAACGACCTGTCCCGCACGATCGCCACCTGGGTCGACCGCTACAGCGAGTGACCTGGCCCGGGTGTCCGGGTCCATCAATCCATCGTTCAAGCCGGGCTGTGACCGCCTCGCGCACGCATTATGCGGACGCGCGGGCACACGGACGCGCGGACACGCGCGCGCGTACACGAGGCGGTCACGCTCTGTCAACCCCTCTCGGGAGAGTCATGAGCACCAACAACGGAAGCGGAGCGGGTGGCGGCGGCACGGTCCTGCCGTTCCGTCCGCCCGGCGGCAGCCCTCCGCCGCCGCCCCCTCCTCCGCCGGGGCCTCCGCCGCCCCCTCCTCCGCCCCCGCCGGGGCCGCCGCCCAGCCCGGCCCCGTCGCCGTCTCCGCCGTCTCCGCCCGCTGCGACCCCGGTCCCCGCGACCCCGGCCCCGGCGGCGGCGGTTCCCGCTCCCCCGCCGCTGGCCGTTCCGGCCCCGGCCGTACCGCCCGCGCCGGTCCCCCCGCTGCCCGCCACTCCCGCCGCCATCCCGGCCGCGCTGGCGTCGAGCAGCGGAGCCGGCCGGGAAGGGGCCCGGGGCGGAATGCTGGTCGCCCTCGGGGTCGCGGTCGCCGCCCTGCGCGGAATGCACCAGTGGCTCGACGACCGCCGCCAGAAGTTCGCGGACCTGGCGCCCGTCCGGCAGGCCGAGGTGAAGGCGAAGGCCGAGCAGGCCAAGGCGAGGGCTGAACACGAAGCCGCCCTGCAGAAGATCTACGACACCACCGCCCAGACCCAGGCCAAGGCCCGCTCCGGCTCCGCCGAAACGGGCGGTGGCGGCAAGGGCACCGGAGGCAAGTCCGGCTCCGGCACCTTCGGGGGCTCCGGGACGAAAGGCACCGGCTCCTCGAAGGGCACCGGGCCCGGGCCGAAGGGCAGCACGACCACCAGCCCGTCCAGCGGGCTGCCGAAGAAGCCCGGCGGCAAGACGCCTGACGCCCCAAAAGGCAGCGGCGGCACACCGCCGAAGCCGTCGGCGACCGGCCCGAAGGGATCCGGTGGCAAGGGGGCGGAGGGCAAGGGCTCGGGCGGCGACAAGGCGTCCAAGGGGGTCAAGTCCCCCAAGGACGGCAAGTCGCCGGGCTCCGGTAACTCCACCCCGGCCCTGGAACGGGCCCGCGGCCGCCAGGAGCGGGCCGCGGCCCGCCAGGGCGCCAAGGCGCAGCGGCGCGAGCAGCGACAGGCCGCCCGCCTGGAGGACCGGGCGAAGGACAAGGACGCCGCCCGCACCCGCAAGAACGGTTCGCAGGACGCCGTCCGGGACGCGAAGGACAAGGTCCGCACCGCGCGGATCGAGGCCCGGGGCGCTCGGAAGGCCGCCGCCCGCGAAGCGAAGGACGAGGCCCAGCAGAAAGCCAGGGAGGCCCGGGCCGAGGCCAAGCAGAAGAAGAAGGAAGCCGCGGCCGCCGCCCCCAAGCGCACCACCCTGGCGAAGGCCACCGCCGAGGAAGCCGGGCGACGGCTCGAGGAGCGGCGCAAGGACCTGGCCGCGCCGGTCATCAGCAAGACCAAGAAGCCCAAGGCCGGTACTGCACCGGGGACCGCGCCGACCGGGACCACCGGCCCGAAGGTGAGCCTCACGAAGAAGCCGAAGCCGCCGCCGACGCCGGGCAGTACGGCACCGGCCGGGGCCAGCGGCCCGAAGGTGAGTCTCACGAAGAAGCCGAAGGCACCGGTCGGGGCCGGCGGGCCGAAGGTGAGCCTGACCAAGAAGCCCCGGCCGAAGCCGCCTTCGGGGACGAGCGGGCCGAAGGTCAGTCTCACGAAGAAGCCCCGGCCGAAGCCGCCGCCGGGGACGGGCGGGCCGAAGGTCAGCCTCACCCGCCGTACGCCGAAGCGGCCCAGGTCCAAGCCGGTCTCGCCCGTCTCACCAGGGACTGCGGGCACCGTGCCGCCGAAGCCGACGGTCCCGCCGAAGCCGACCGTGCCGCCCAAGCCCGCCGGTGCTCCGGCGGGTGCGGGTGCCATCGGCGGCAGCACGCGGCGGCTGCGGCGCACGAAGGCGGGCGCGGCGAACGCGGCGGCGGGCACGGCACCGCCCGGTGCCGCGACCGGCCGTCCTGGATCGAAGTCCCGCCGGAACCGGGCCGCTGCCCCTCCGCCCCCGCCGATGCCGGGCGCGGACGGGACGTGGCTGCGGCCGCCACCGGGGATGACCGCGACCTACACCGTCGAGCGGATCGGCCCGCCCCGCCCCGACAGGCCGCCGCGCGTGCCCCAGGCCCTCCCGGCAGCCCCGCCGGCGGCCACACCCACCACCACCGCGAGCGCCACACCGGGCGCTCCGGTGCCGCACCAGAGGAAGGAGGCACGGCCCATGGGGGGATCCCCCGCCGTGCAGGGAGTCGAGAGCGTGCAGTACGCCGAGGACTCCGAGCTCACGGTCTACGACGTCATTGAGTCGGACGAGGACAAGGCCGAGCAGATCATGGCCGGGGCCGAGCACGCCCGGATCGTCCGGGACCGCTGCCAGGACCTCGTCGCCTCCCTGGAGGGCCTGTACTCGGAGCTGGAGGGGCGCAAGGTCCCCGGCGTCCTGGTCGGCTGGTGCTCCCGGCTGATCGAGATGGCCGAGACCGTCGAGTCCAAGGCCGAGGGCCTGGCGCAGGGCCTGCCCCGCGCCTCGGAGGCCATCGCGCACGCCGGGCAGGTCGCGGCCGACTACGACAAGCAGCCCGCCGACACCACCGCCGACATGGGCCACACCGCCCCGGCCGAAGCCGAATACCACCAGGAGTAGCCGTGGACCTCGAACACCTGGGGAGCAAGGTCGCCGACGTCGTCTCCGACGGCGTGACCTTCACCATCATCACCGCCCGCCTGGCCACCGCCTCGGCCGCGATGCTCGCCCTCAGCCACGCGGTGAAGGGCGCGTACGACTACGTCGAGGGGTGCGCGAAGGAGGTCGACCAGCTCGCCGAGATCGCCGCCAGCCTCGACGTCGACGACGCGGTCACCAGCGCCCACCAGGACGCGGCCACCGTCATGCGCGACGTCCTCGCCGACGCCGACGCCCTGGCAACGGCAGCCACCGAGATGGCCGGCGCCTTCCAGGCCGCCCGCGACGGCCACGAGGCCGACTACGGCCCCGTCCAGGAGTCGTTCTCGTCCAAGCCCGGCCGGAACGCCAACCGCCTCTACTACCAGACCCGCTAGCCCCCGCACCCCCTTCGGAGGGGCCGGACCCGAGCCCGGGCCCGGCCCCTCCCCCGTTCCCGAAACAGGAGGTCTTCCTCGTGAAGATGGCCCGAGTGTTCCGGCGCGCTACGGCCGGACGTATCGCCACCGTCGCCGGAGCCGCCGTCCTCACCGGCGGCCTGGCCACCGACGCCGTCATCGGTCCCGGCCTCGGCGCCGCCGTCCTCACCGCCGGCGCCGGGCTGGTGATGAGCCCGAAGATCTGGCGCGGCCCCAAAGACCTGCGGCCGACTGCCATCACCGTCTACGCCGCCCCGCACGCCGGAGTCGCCGCCCTGCTGATCGCCGAGGCCGCCGCACCCGACACGCCCCTGTCGATCACGGTGCAGGCGGGCTGCGTGGCCTTGTGGACCGCCGCCACCTGGTGGATCCGGCCCGGGCAGCTCGCCCGCGACTTCGTGGGCGAGGCCCAGGCCCAGGAGCTCGCCGTCGTCCAGGCGCCCGAGGAACCCGCCGCGGAGCCGGAGGAGGACCTCCTGCAGCCGACCACCGAGGCCGGACGCTGGTGGGCGCGCGAGTTCGCAGTCGAGGGCGGCATCGCCCCCGGCACCGTCCTGCTGGACCACCAGCGGCTCGACGAGAACTGCGTCGCGGCCATCATCGGGGCCGCCCGGCGCGGCACCCCGGTCCCCAAGCTCTCCGTCGAGCAGCTGTCCGCCCACCTCGACATGCCGGAGGACCTGATCGAGGTCGGTCCCGTCCCCGGCCGGGGCGCCGGCGTCTGCCTCCTGGTCATCGGCCCGCGCCCCAAGGCGCCCGCCACGGCCAAGACCGGCGCGAGTGACGAGGAGATCTGGGCGGACATCGCCAAGACCGCAATGCCGGGCGTCGAACTGATCGAGGCCAACACTTACGAATTCCGCGAGGAACTGACCTGATGAAAGACGTCCGCGAATACGTACTCAAGACGCCCGCGGGCGGGGTGAAGAAATACGACCACGACGCCCTGTGCGACTACCTCGGAGTGGACGACCGAAGCCGGGTCATCTTCGAGCAGGGCGTCGGCCGTGAGGCCATCGTCCGGGTCTACCCGGCCAACCCGCTGATGAACATGAGGTCGATCCGGCTCGAGGACCTGCTCCTGGACGACCGCGGTTTCATCACCATCGGCTCCTACTACGACGGAGTCCCGCTCCGGTTCAGGCTTTTCGACCCCCGGACCGGAAACGCCCAGCGGGCCGCCGTATTCGGCACCACCGGCGCCGGAAAGAGCCGCTTGGTGCAGGCGATCCTCATCGCCTGCAAGCTCTCCGGAATCGTCGTCCACCTCGCCGACCTCAAGTCCGGCCAGTCCGTGCCCGAAGCCAACGGACAGGTCGCCACCAGGGTCACCACGCAGTTCGAGACCATCCTCATGCTGCGCGGCCTGGTCGACGAAGCCCACCGCCGCATGAAGGCGTACGCCGACATGGGCCGCTCCGGCTTCGTCAAGGACGCCCCCGACCCCCTGGTGTACGGGATCGTCGACGAGGCGAACAGGTTGTTGGAGAAGGGGGCGCCGTTCCGCGAGGAGGGTGCCTACCTCATCAAGGAGCTCGGGCGCACCGGCCGCAGCGTCGGTGTCGGCATCATCATCGCCGCCCAGGCCGGCCACCTCGACGAGCTCGGCGGCAGCGACACGCTCCGCGCGATGCTCAAGGAGGGCGAAGTCGTCCTGCTGCGCTGGTCCAGCGGCATGATGCAGCAACTCGTCGGCGACGGCCTGGTCCCCCGCGGCGAGGCCCTCCAGCCGATCCCCAAGGTCGTCGGCCGCGTCCAGCGGGTCCGCCGCTACAACGAGACGGCCACCGAGGACCCGGACGACGTCAACAGCCAGGGGATGCTCTACCACCTGACCGCCGCCCGGCCCACGAGCATGGCCAGAACCTTCGTCGTCGGCTCGGTGGCCCCCTGCATCGGCTACGACCCGGTCATCCTCGACCTGTACGGGCCCGCCGCCCCGCCCGGCGAACCGATCGACCTCCGGCTGCACCTCACGCCGAAGGAACTCGAACTCGGCTACACGGTCGACTCTCCCGCTCCCGCCGGCCCGACCAGGGCCACGCTGGACCACGCGGAGGCCGGCGGGGCCGCCAAGGCCGCACCGGCCGGGCCGGTGTCGACCGCCCAGCGGATCCTCGCCGCCCTGCCCGCCGACGGCATGAGCGTGGTCGACCTCATGGCCGCGCTCAACGCCGACGGCGGCCGCGAGGTACGGCGCGGCAGCGTGCTCACCACGATCAGCACCCTGCGCAAGGAGGGCAAGGTCGCCCGCCCGGACTGCAGCGGCCTGGTCATCCCGATCCCCGCCGGCTGACCCCTCCCCACGTGCAGCACCCCGGGCCCCGGAGACGAACTCCGGGGCCCGGCCCTTCCCCTGCCCGCCCGCACTCCCAAGGAGATCCACGATGAGCCTTCACGACCCCGCCGCCCGCCCGCTCACCGAGGCCGAGGCCGACGCCCGCGCCCAGGAGCTCATCCACGAGGCGTACCGGCCCGCGCCGCTCTCGTACCGCGACCCCTCCCCGACCCCGGCGTACGGGGACGCCCCGCCCGTGTCCCAGCCCGGCCGGCCCCCGATGTCCCAGCGCGCCACCGACGCCAGCGCCCTGATGCTCACCGGCAGCGTCGCCGCCCTCTCCGTCAGCGGCGGCGTCTCGCTCGTCCTCTACACCCTGGGCCAGGTCGACCCGGTCACCCTCGCCATCGGCGCCGCCGGCCCCGTCGCCCTGGTCCTCGCCGCCGGGTCGCTCCTCAAGTCCCTGGGCCGGGCCAAGGCCGACATGAGCACCACGACCACGCACCACCACCACTACGCCGGGCCGGTCCGCCAGGAGACGACGAACCTGTCCAGCACGACCAAGGGCATGATCGCCCGCACGAACAACACCTTCGGCGGCCGGTGATGGACGACGCCACCCTCGCCCTCGCCACCACCACCGTCGCCGTCGACCGGCTGCGCGACCTCGCGCTGGGCGACACCGCCGAAGTCGAGGACATGGCGGCCGTGCTCCAGGCCCTCGCCCGGACCGGCCAGCCCCACGACAGCGTCCTCGGCCTGCTCTGCGACCTCCTCGACGACATCACCACCCGCCTCGACGACGACGGCCTGGAGGAGGCCGCCGAAGACGTGAACGAGGCGATCGGCTTCATCCGCGGCGACGCCGTTCCCCGGCTCCGCTCCGCGCTGGCCACGATCGCCAGCGCCCAGCCGTAACCCGGCCCTGCAAGAAACCCCAGACCAACACCCGTCAGCCCTATTGGACCCAACAGGTCCAATAGGGCTGCCTGGATGCCACCAGGAGGACCTGTGGCCCTCTCCATCAGCGTCGTCGTCCTGCTCGCCGGGCTCGTCGCCCTGCTGCTCCGCAGCGGCTCCCTGCGCCCCTGGCCCGCCCTCGCGACGGCCCTTTTCGGCTTCTTCCTCGCCTCCACCGGCCTCGCCGACCCGATCAACAGCGCCGCCCACGGCATCACCGCCCTCATCGGACAGATCGACTTCTGACCCCGGAGGAACCTCGCCATGACCACCGTGACCGTCAGCCACGGATCCGACTTCTTCGGCGTCGACGTCTTCGACGCCGCCGCCCTGCGCGAGCTCGCCCAGCACCTTCCCGGGCTCCTGCCCGCCGCCGAACACCCGCCGCTCACCGACCTCCTCTCCTCCGCCGGCACCGGCCAGCAGCACATCGACGCCGCCCAGGCCGACACCCTCGCGGCCCTGCTGCACCGCGCCTCCACCACCAGGGGCCTCAAGAAGCAGCACTCCGCGCTCGCCGCCCGCCTCGGCATCGCCGCCGCCACCGCCGCCCGCACCGGCCAGTCCTGGACGTGGACCACCGAGACCGAGGGAGAGCAGGCGTGAACGACAGCGACGCTCGCGTGCAGGCGGCCACCACCACCGTCCTCGCCGAGATCACCCGCACCGACGCCAAGGCCGGCACCCTCCTCAGCACGGTCTCACTGCCGCTGGCCGCGCTCGTCGCCGTCCTCCCCGGCCGCGACCTCCCCGGCCCGGTCGCCACCCTCGTCGCCCTCGGCGCCGCCGGACTGATCACCGCGATGCTCACCGTCCTGGCCGCCGTCCGCCCCCGCCTCGCCGCCCGGGCCCGCGGCAACTTCCTGCACTGGGCCACCTGCACCCCCGACGAGCTCACCGCCGACCTCGCCAGCCACCCCGACGGCGCCGCCCACCTCGTCGACCTCTCGAAGATCGCGGTCCGCAAGTACCGCGGCCTGCAGCTCGCCGGCGACATCACCGCCGCCTCCCTCACCCTCCTCGCCCTCGCCCTCCTGGGCGACGCCCTCCTGTGAACGGAGTCCCCATGCGCGTCGGACAGCGTGTCCAGCTCACCGCCACCATCAGCGCCCTCGGCACGACCGCCCACCCCGGCGACCAGGGCGTGATCCGCGAGGTCCACGTCAGCGGACACCTCACCGTCCGCATGGACGACGGCCGCGACCAGTTCCCCACCCTCGACGAGGTCGTCCCCGCCGAGTAGCGAGCCCCTCACCTCACCCGCCCGGCCGGGCACCGGTCCCCCGGACCCGGCCCGGCCGCCGTATCACCCCTGTTGGACCCAACAGGGGCAACCCGCTCTGAGCAGGAGAACCATGAGCTACGAAACCGACCTCGCCGCCGCCAAGAAGGCCAAGAGGGCCTGGGGCTGCGTCTGCGGCGCCGACAACCCGCCGGGCTACGACGCTTGCCACGACTGCCAGCGCCCGTCCTGGACCTGCGCGGCCTGCGGCACGGTGAACCCGTGCGCGCGCAGCGGGTGCACCGAGTGCGGCGGCAGCACGGACGCCGACACGCTGGGCGACCGGGAGGACGGCCGCGAGATGACCTGGGAGGAGTGGATCGCCACCCAGATCGGCCCCCGCCGCGTCGGCGGCCGCTACGACCACGGATACGACGGCAGCGAGTACGAGGTCCTCGCCATCGACCCCGGCCCGCGGCCCCACGGAACCTGGCCGGTCTGGCAGATCACCGTCCGCTACGACAAGGACGGCCGGACCGCCGAGCACTGCACCGGCTGGGACGCCCGCTGCGACCGCGTCGTTGCCCAGCCGCCGGCGGACGTCACGATCGTCTCCATCGGCCGCCTCCACGACGGCCAGGACGGCCCGCACGCCGACATCCTCCAGCGCGCCACGATCGCGCTCGACCTTCGCCACGCCTTCCGGGATCCGCACATCAACCCCGGCCTGCGCGGCCTCACCGCCCACGACCAGGCGGTGCGCGACACCGTCATGAACACCCCCGGCGTCCGCGAGGTCGTCGCCGCCACCGCCCTGCAGATCAAGGGCTACCTCCACGGCCCCACCCCGGCACCCCTCACGGTCGTCACCCAGTGCGCCGGCGGACGTCACAGGGCCGCGACCACGGCCATGGCCCTCGCCGCCGTCGTCTCCGGCGACGTCGAGGCAGCCCGCGAGTACGGCCTCGCCGTCTCCGCCCAGGCGTTCACCCAGCGCCGCCTCACCGTCGAGCTCATCCACCGCGACCTCGACCGCCCGGTCGTCGACCGCTGACACCTCCGGCGGAAACCCCAGCTCGGACCCGGTCAGATCCGTTAGACCCAACACCCCCAAGAGGGGCGCTCGGCCGGAACCCGCCCCCAGCGCCCCACCCACGCGACACGATGAGCCCGGGGCCGCCGAAACCGGCCCCGGGCTCACTGAGAGGAAACCATGTCCACCACCGACAGCGCCGCCCCCGAAGGCCCCGTCTTCTCCACCGAGGCGTACGCCGCCGTCGAGAAGGCCGCGAAGAGCCGCCGCGCCCTGTACGTGCCCAGCGTCCTGGAGCACGCCGCCGAACTGCTCACCGACCTGTGGGCCGCCGGCGAGCGCCACGGCGTCACCGCCTCCGACTGGGGATGGGTGGCCGATCTGCCCGGCGGAGCGCTCGACGCCGTCTCCCGGCAGTACGAGCGCACCCCCGACCCCGAGCGCACCTCCGACCAGGTCCGTGCCCTGCAGCGCGACCTGCTCGCCGCGCTCACCTCCGACGAGCTCGGGCTCACCGCCAGCCTGGGGCCGCGCGCGCAGGTCGTCGTCGAGCGAGGCCCGGACACCCCGCGCGGCGGCTTCCACGGCGACGCGAACGTCACCGTCGGCATCTACACGAATGGCGGCTGGGACATCGCCTTCGACCAGCACGGCGCCTCGGTCCTGTCGATCGTCGCCCCGGCCTCCACGGCCGGCGCGTCCCAGGTCGCCGAGATCGTCCGCGCCTTCGTCCGCGGCGAGCTCGGCAACATCTTCCGCCACTGAGAGACCACCATGATCGGCACCACGAACCCCCACGCCGTCCTGGAGCTGCTGAGCGAGGCCGCCCGCGCGCGGGCCGCCGTCCTCGGCCGGACGCCCGAACCCCCGGTCGTGCTCGTCGTCGACGAGGCGCCGGCCTTCTTCGCGGCCGCCGCCCAGGACCCGACCACCCAGGCCCTGGCCGACCTCGTCCGCGCCATCGCGCCCCGCAGCCTCCAGCGCCACCCCTACGGCGGCTGACCCCTTCGACCCGACCCCGGCGGGGCCGCCGAAACCGGCCCCGCTCCCCCTTGAGGAGCACCCCTGTGACCGACTGGTCCGGCACCACCCTGGTCCGCGTCGCCGACGACTACGACCGCGACATGGGCGACTCCGGCGCCCCGCTCGACTCCCGCTTCGGCCGCTACCTCGCGAAGAAGCTGGACAGCCTCTGGGAGGAGGACCGCGCCGACCCCGCCGCGTTCCTCGTCTGGGCCTGGCACGTCGCCACCCCGCCGATCATGACCCCCGGCTACGTCCGCATCCGGCCCGGCATCAGCTCCGTCCGCCTCACCCAGTCCGACTACGACCGCCGCCTCCTGGTCGTGATCGAGACCCCCGTTCAGCACGGACAGCTCGCCCCCGGCGTGCGTCCGCCGTACGCCGTGCGCGACTGGGAGACCGACCGGTACTCGTACTCCTCCGACGGCCCCAGCGCCCTGCACGCCCCCGAGGACGAGTCCCGCCCCGCCCTGCTGCTCTCCGCCACCCTGCGCCTGCCGGCGGACGACTGGCAGCTGCACGAGCCCGCCGGGAAGTGGCCCGTCGAGGAGCTGCTGATCGACGACGCCAAGCAGGCCATCGCCGTCGCGGTGCAGCACATCAACGCCACCGCCGGCCACCAGATCGCCAAGCTCGTCGGCGACGAGGGCGGCCACTGGTGAGCGGCCTACCCAGCCCGGCGGACATGTCCCACGCCATGCTCGTCGCCGTCCTGATGCACCACGGCGGCTCCCTGGACCTGCCCGCCGAGGCGTTCGACACCGACGCCCTGGGCGACGGCCGCGGCGCCCACCACGCCGTGCAGCTCGCCCCGCTCGACAACGGCACCGTCCGCCTGTCCGTCGTCGCCCGCCCGCCCGGTGACGCCGCCGGGATCGAGGTACGCGACCAGTGACCGCCGGCCGCGCCGGGAGCACACTCGTAAGCACCGACCGAAGGAGAGAGGCAGTGACAGCACAGCCCGACCACCACGACGTCGTACCGCCGATGCGCACGCTCGCCGAGCTGCGCGCCGCCCTGAGCGTCTGGGGCCTGCCCGGCGACGCCGAGAAGTTCGAGCGGGAGCTGGCGGACGCGGACCTGGACGACCTCACCAGCGTCCGTGAGATCACCCAGGCGTACCGCCACAGGGTCCTGCTGCGGTGCGACCCGCAGGCGATGGCCGCCCTGATGCGCAGCACCGAGGACGTCGCCTTCGAGCTGGGCCAGAAGATGGCCGAGGGGGCTCGGTGACCCGCGCGTTCCACAGCGACGCCTCGGAGAAGATCCTGCGCGAGCTCAGCACGAGCGAACAGGCGGCCGTCGAGTCCGTCCGCCGGCTCCTCGAGGAAGACCCGGACTCCGATCGGGCCCGCGGTCTGCCCGACGCCGACCCCCGCTCGACGTCATGGGTGATCGAGCTCCTGCCCGAGGAGACCAGCGGACGAGGGATCTCCGTCGTCTACCGGTACAACGTCGACCTGGACGCCGTCCTGATTCTCTGGCTCATCGCCGGGCCCTGACGCCCCCGAAGAACACCGGCAGCCGGTGACCGCCCCCCTACCGAAGCCCCCGTCCGCGCACCCTGCGGACGGGGGCTTCGTCGTGTCCGGGGACCGGTCCCCGAGCGACGCGGACCGGTCCCGCTGACGGTTCGACACGGGGACGGTCCCCCTGACGAACCGACACGGGGACCGTCCCCCTGATGACCATTCGGGGACCGCGCGCGGGGACCGTCCGGCACGCCATCGGGACCGGTCCCCGCGCGCCGAACGGACGACACCGGGGGACCGTCCCGCGCACGAAACTGCCCGGACCACCGGGTAAAGAGGATGCAAAGTGCGCGCCGTTCGCGGTCCCCGAACAGCACCAAGAACAGGCAAAGCCGGGAGTGTCGCCGGTCCCCTGCGGCGTGCCCCCCCGGGGCCCGCGGAGAGGCCGCGGCCGCCGCCATCGAGCACGCCTTCGTCGACGCTGGCGACGTCCTCCCGGCGGCCGGGATCGCCGCGTCGCCCACTGTCCTCGCGCACGAGCCGCCCCTCCTCCAACCGCCGGCGTGATCACCCTCCGTGGTTGCGCCGTCGGCCCGTCCGCGAATCGCGGACACGCCTCGACCCCTCCGGATGCGTCCGTCAGACCCGGCGTCAGACTCGCTGACAGACCCGTACGCCGTCCCCCACCGAACGGCTGGAGCAACGGTCGTCCCGGTGGAGCCGGACCGCCTGACGGACCGTTTCTTGGTCAACCGGCGATCCGGAGCTACTGTCGACGCTCCCCCCGCTGTCCATGTGACCGATCAAGATCGGAAAGCCAGGATGGACAAAGGGGGTTCCCCTGTCGGGGAACCCCGGCGCGGCCGGGAGGAGCGAACTACTGCACAACCGCACAAGGTGCGGACCGGGGAGGGGCCGCCGGATGGCGTGGGTCACGGACATAAGGGCCGACGAGCAGGTCGACTACCGGCTCAGCCGCCAGGCCGGGTGCGGTGTCGTCGACGGGGCCGGCCGCCAGATCGAGGGCGCCGAGGACCGGCCGGTCGCTTACCGTCTGGAGTCGGACGCGGACGGCGTCCTGGTGTGGGTCGGCTCCGGCCTGGACGCTGTCGGCCTCAAGGCCGGCACCGTCATGACCCCCGAGGGCGAGGCCGCGGCCCGCCGTCTGATGAAGGGATGCCACCCCGAAACCGGCGCCCGGCTCATCACCACCAAGACGTCCGTGACCGCCAGCGAGAAGGCCACGCTCACCGTCGCGCCGCTGCTGCGCGCCATCGAGGCGAAGGCTGCCGAGGACGGCGTCGAGGCGTCCGCGCTGCTGGAGGGGAAGCCGAAGCAACAGCGCCTGCTCGCGCAGCAGCAGCGCATGGTCAACCGGAAGGGCGAGGCGCAGCGGCTGCACGTCGAGACCGTGCGCAAGCTCGCCCGCGCGACCGGCATCGACCTCGACGCGGTGTACGGCAAGGACGCGGTGCAGTTCGCGTTCGACCACAAGGACCTGCGCGACGACACCCGTGTACGCGGGTGGGACCTCGTCCTCGATCTGACCAAGTCGGACAGCACGCTCGACGGTCTGCTGCCCGACCTCGACGAGCGCGCGTATCGCGAGATCGTCCACCAGGCGAAGGACGAGACGCTGCGCGTGGCGGAGCAGCTGGTTGGCTACGCGGTCGGCAGCGAGGACGGCGAGCCGGTGCGCCTCGCGACCGGTGGTCTGCTCGGCTGGTCCGTCGAGCACCGCGCCTCCCGCCCGATGGGCGACGGACAGCCCGGCGACCCGCACCTGCACCTGCACGTCGTCATCGCGAACATGGCGCTGTGCGAGGACGGAAAGTGGCGCAGCATCGCCAACTCCGGGAAGGACCTCTACCGGCACGCCGCCGTCCTCGACGCGGTCTTCAAGGGACGCGTCCGGCAGCTCACGTACGAGCGGTTCGGCGTACGGCGGGTGCAGGCGGAGAAGACCCGGGCGTGGGAGATCGAGGGCATCCCCGAGCAGCTGCGTGACGCGTTCAGCCGGCGCGCGGCCCTGGTGAACGAGACCGTCGGAGAGGACGCCTCCCGCGAGGACAAGATGCGCGTCTCCGCGAAGACGCGTCACGCCAAGCACGAGGCGGACGCGAACGGGATGCGGGCGAGCTGGAGGGAGCGCGCCGAGGCCCTGGGCGTCGACGTGGACGCGATGGTCGCCGAGGCCGCGCCCGGCCCGCTCGGTCCGGACGGCGGAGCGGCCGTCGACGTCCCCGGCGGGCCGCGGATCCCGCCGCCCAGCGACATCGCACGCATCGTGTTCGACCCCGAGACCGGCGTCACCGCGAGCCAGAAGGAGTTCAGCCGCGCCGCGCTGATGGCCGCCGTCGTCAACGCGCTGCCGTACGGATTCGGGAGCGCCGACCTCACCGAACTGCAGCGCCTGGTCGACGACGTTCTGCGCGTCGAGGGGTACGCCGTGGCGCTGCCGCACCTCGGCTCCACGGTGATGAGCAGCACCGACCGGTACACCACCCGCGACGTCCTGGACGCCGAGGACGTCACCGTCACCCAGGCCCGCGCGCGCTTCGGCGACAACACGGTCCGCCTGACCACCGAGCAGGCCGACGCCGCCATGGACGTGTTCGCGGTCGCCGCCGGGTTCGAGCTGTCCGCGCAGCAGCGCGAGGTCGTCACCCGGCTGCTCACCGCCGGGAACGGCATCGACGCCGTCATCGGCGTGGCCGGCGCGGGCAAGTCGACGCTCATGGACGCCTGCCGGATCGCCTGGGACGCCACCGGCACCACGTACGCGGGCGCGTGCCTGTCGGCGGTCGGCGCGCAGGGGCTGCAGGACGCCTCCGCCATCCCCGCGCGCACCGTGGCCTCCTGGCTCCAGCGGATCGAGTCCGGCGAAGGGCTGTTCGGGATCGACGTCCTGGTCGTCGACGAGGCGGCGATGACCGACGACCGCTCCGCGGCGAAGCTGCTGACCGAGGCGGCCCGCACCGGCACGCAGGTCCTCGCGATCGGCGACACCAAGCAGCTCCAGGCCGTCGGCGTGGGCGGGTGGTTCCGCGAGGTGCACCGCCTCGTCGGCGGCCTCACCCTCGACGAGAACCGCCGCCAGCGCGACGACGCAGAGAGGGCCGCGCTGGAGGTCTGGCGCACCGGCGACCACCGCCAGGCCCTGGAGCTCCTCGCGGCCGCCGAGCGCGTCCACCCGGCGGCCACCGCCGACGAGGCCCGCTCCCAGATGCTGATGGCCTGGGACAAGCTGCGCGACCAGTGGCCCGCCGAGCTCGACCTCCTGGAGAACCTCGCCGTTCTCGCGGCCCGCAACAGCGATGTCGACCTCCTCAACGCCGGCGCCCAGGAGATGCGCCGTCAGAACGGCGAGCTCGGCGACACCATGCACACCTACGCCCTGCCCGGCGGCGGCACCCTGGTGCTCTCCGAGAACGACGTCGTCCGCGTCCGCGTCAACGACTACCGCTCCCGCCGCGACCCCGACCAGCCCGACGTCCTCAACGGCTACCGGGCCAAGGTCACCGCCATCACCGACGACCACCGCGTCCAGATCACCTGGAGGGCCAAGGACGACTCCTCCCCCAGCGGCACCAAGGAGGTCTCCGCGTGGATGGACCCGAAGGAGATCGCCAGCGGGGCTCTCTCCCTCGGCTACGCGATGACCGTCGCCGCCTCCCAGGGCATGACCTGCCACACGTCGCTGCTCTACGGGCACGGCTGCAACGCGTACGCCACCTACCCCGGCATCACCCGCGGCAAGGAGGCCAACCACCTCTGGCTGCCGCTCGACGTCGTCGAGGACGAGCGCACCCAGCGCGAACTGGGCGCCGCCCGCACCGAGACGGAGCTCCTGCAGCGCAGCATCCACGCCTTCGCCGCCTACCTCGGGCAGTCGAAGCCGGACGGCATGATCTCCGACGAGCTGCGCGCCGCCCCCGAACCCGTCGCCCTGCCCCGGCAGACCGAACGCCTCACCGCCAGCGAGGAACACGAGGCCGCCCTGCGCAACGCCCGGGCCGCCCGGGAGCGCACCGTACGCGCGGCCCGGGCGAAGTCCCCCTCGCTCAAGCGGCAGATGTGGGAGGACGCCGCCCGCCGCGCCGAACGCGCCGCCGCCGAGCAGCAGCACCGCCAGGACGACGCCGAGCTGCCCGCGTACGACACCGGCGAGACCGGCGGCGCGGACGGCGCGGAGCTGTCCGAGGAGCAGAAGGCCCGCCTCGACGACCTTCGGCGCCAAGCGCAGCTGCGCGCCATCCAGCCCGCCAGCGTCCGGCCGTACGGCGACCTGTCCGACCAGGACCTGCGGAGCAGGATGGGCTGGTACCTCGAGGCCGCCGAGGCCGCGGAGAGCATCGCCTTCGAGGCCCGCGAGGAGTACCGGCAGCGATCCGAGGAACTGGACCGCGACACGGCGGCCGGCACCAGCCGCGGCCGCGAGTTCGCCGCCCGTGTCGACGTCGCCCTCACCGCCGCCGAGGCCCTGCTGACCCGCGCCCAGGAGGAGGCGGCCGCAGCCGCCCGGGCGGCGCAGAAGGCGAAGGAGCTCCGCGACCAGTACGCCAAGACCGAGACCTCGCGCAAGGCCGGCCACGTCACGCTCGCCCTGTCCTTCACCACCAAGAGGGCGGTGAAGAAGGCCACCGACTACCTGGTCGAGCAGCGCGTGGCCGCCGACGCCGAGGAGATGCGCGCCCGGCGCGCTGCCGAGGACGCCCGGACCCAGGCGTGGGACACGCTGACCGAGTACCCCGACGCCCGGGTCCTCGGCGCAACCGGCAACCGGCCGGCCACCGTCGAGGACCTCGCCACCAAGCTCCGGGAGCTGCGCACCGCGCTGCCCGAGCGGGCCCAGGCGATCGACACCGGAGACCTGCGCCGCCGCAACGAGGCGCACGGCCGCATCCAGTCCGCGACCCGGGAGGCCGCCCAGTTCCGCGGCTACATCGACGCGGCCCGCAAGGAGCAGCGGGACCGGCAGACGATCCGGGAGTTCAGCCCCGACCGGCACAAGGAGGAGGTGGCCTACCGCGCCGCCGAGGCCGCCCGGCAGAACCGTCAGCAGACCGTCCAGCACCAGGCGGCAGCCCCCGCCGTCCACCAGGCTCAGCAGCAGAGCCGCGGCCAGAAGCGGTGAGCGGGGACCAAGGTATCGTCGCTCCGCGCCGATACCAGGGCCCTCGTAGACCTGTTGGACCTAACAGGACTGATAGCGGTTGAGTAGCAGCGCAGAGGCCCCCGGACGCGTGTCCAGGGGCCTCTGCGCTGCTGCCTGCCGAAGGAGGATCAGGGACGGACGTTCTTCTGCCAGTCCAGGGACGAGCCGGACAGCGCCGCCTCGGCCAGCGCCTTCGCCGACGTCGTGCTCAGCGCGGCGAGGGAGGTGTCGATCCAGTTCTGCGTGAGGGCATAGCCCTGCTCGCGGTACTCGACGGCCTGGATGAGGCATTCGAGCTTGTCGGCGTCGCGCGCGACCTGCGCCTCCAGCGTCTCGCGGGCCTCGTACTCGTCGACCGCCGCCTGCACCCCGGCCCGGACCGCCGGGTGCGCGTTGACGACCTGGTCGGCCGTCACCTCACCGTTCTCGGCGGCCTTGATGTACCGCCGGCCGATGTGCGGGATGTCCCCGATCCGGGTCTCCTGGCTGTCGTGGAAGGTGCACATCAGCGCCACCCTCCCCGCGTCGGCACCCTCCATCATCGCGAGGATCGACCCGATCGCCGCGACGCGGAAGGAGTGCTCGGCGACCGACTCCGGGTGGGCGTTGCCGGTGAACCACCAGCCGGTCCTCGCCACCTTCTTCAACACGCCGAGCTCGGAGATGAAGCTCGCGGTGCCCCGGGCGGTGTCGCGGGCGGTGTCGTCGTCGGCCATGAGGGTCCTCCGTACGTCAGCGGTTGTGATCGAGACCGTAGTGGACCCTGCCCAGCTCCCGCCGGGATCGTGCCGACAGCTCCGCCCCGTCCAGCAGCTGCGCGGTCCGCTCGCGCAGCGGGCCGGCCAGCGGCCCGGCGGCCTGCGGCAGCCACGGGAAGCGGACCATCAGCACCCACAGGGTGTGGGCGTACAGGTCGACGTACCCCGGCGCCACGTGCAGTCCGCGGGCGAGCCCCCGCAGCAGGGTCACCGGATCCCAGCTGGCCAAGGCCCGGTCCGCCATGAACGAGTCGTCCGGCTGCGGGGTGTTCATGGCGCCGACCCAGTACGCCCAGTAGTTCAGGTTCGCCGCCTCGGCGACGTCGTCGTCCACCAGGGCGCGGTCGATGAAGTCCAGCAGCGGCTGCGGGTCGCCCTGGCGGGCGAGCGCGGCCGCCGTCGACCGGGCTCCCGCCCAGTGCGCGGAGAACCCCCGCCGCGCGAGACCGTCGCGGCTGCGGTGCAGCGCCGCGCGGGTCCACGCGGCCGCGTCCCCGCCCCGGTCGTACGAGGCCAGGTACAGGGCCTGCCGGTGCAGCAGCGCCCCCGCCTCGCCCTGCCGCGCCGCCCGCTCGGTCGCCTCCCGCAGGTGCGCGAAGACCGTCTCGCGCAGGCCCGCGGGAAGGGCTGGGGACGCCGGCGCCGGGCCGCGCCGGACGGGCGGGAGACGACCGGCGAGCGCGGGCGGCGTCGTGCCGGTCAGCGCCCAGGCCAGCATGTGCGCGGTGTCCCGGGTGTGGACCCACCCTGCCAGCGGGTGCGGACCGGCGGCTTCGCCCAGGGCGGCCGCGAGGATCCGGTCGGCGTCCATCGCCGCCTCCAGCAGCCCCACGATCCCGCCCGGAGCGCCGAGCGCGGGCAGGCGCCGCCGCAGCTCCAGCAGCGTCCCGGCCTTCACGTTCGCCAGCGGCCGCCGACCGGACTCCCAGCCCTGCACCGTGCCGGTGTCGACACCGAGCTCCTGGGCGAGCTGGTCCTGCGTCAGGGGCGCGGCCTCCCGGGCCAGGCGCAGCACGAACCCGGCTACGGACGTTGCTCTCGGTGGTAGTTGCCTGCCCATCGCAGGGCCGCCTCCCGGTCGGAGGGGAACTCGTACCCACGGTCAGTGTTACCCCACCCCGGCCGCCCGTACGGTCAACTCCGCAAGTCCCCCACGGGGACCGCCGCCATCGCCGCGTTGACGCCCAGGAGCGAGACCGATGACGCACGCCGACACACCGCCGCCGCGCCGACGCGCTCCTCAGCAGCAGCCCGACTACGGCGTCCCCTCGCCCGGCCTGATCGCCCGCGCCGAAGCCGGACTCGACCGCTTCCTCGCCCGCGTCGCGCTCGACGAGCAGGAGCCAGAGAACCCGGAGCCGTCCGGATGACCCCGGCCACCGGCAGCGGCGAAGACCTGGTCGGCAGCACCGTGCGGGACATCGCCTCCGGCACCGAGGGCGAGCTCATCGAGATCCGCTGCGAGCAGCTGCCCACCCACACCGGCACCTTCACCTGGACCCGCCGCGCCTACATCCGTCCCGCCGGCCAGACGGTCCCGCTCGCCACCGCGCCCGGCAACATCCGCCCGCCGGTGGCCCGCTGAACCGCCGTGTTCCCGGGGTGCCCCGCAGACCCCCGGGGACACGGCCACCACCCGAGCACCACCGACGAAAGGGAAGATCCGTGAACACTGCAACCGCACTTCCCGCCCCCGCCGACGTCGCCGCGCGGGCCCGCGAGATCCACACCGCCTGGCAGGCCGACGCCGAGATGCAGACCGTCCTCGACGGCTGCGCGAAGTACAGCAGCGAGTGGGACGACTTCTACGGCGGCCCGCTCATCAGCACCTACAGCGTCGCCCGCGACTCCGCTCACCTCCTGGACGCCGCCCTCAAGGTGATGGCGCTCAAGACCGCCGTCTACGAGCTCACCGACGACGAGCTCCTCGCCGAGCTGCCGGTGCCCGTGCCGGTCGACGTCACCTGCCACGCGCTCACCGCCCAGTTCACCGCCCTGTCCCGGGTCCAGCAGCGCACGGGCCGCCTGTTCGTGCACTCCACGGTGAACGAACAGATCAACGCCACCCCGTGGGACACCGGCGACTTCACGCACCAGGCGTACGAGGCCGCCTTCGGCCCGGTCGACGAGCGCTACTGGATCCCGGCCGCCGAGACCGAGCGGCGCCGCCGGGTCCTCGACCGCGCATACGCCACCATCGGCATCACCGACCGCGGAATGACAAGCGCCATCGACTACGCCGCGGCGTAGCCTCCGGCACGGGCTCCGGCTCCGTCCTGGGCGGCGGCGCGATCCGGTCCGGCTCCAGCCCCACCTTGTGCGGGTGCACGCACGCCGGCGTCCGATCCTCCAGGGTGTAGCGGAAGCCGTCGGCCGGGTCGAAGGGGCACTCCCACGAGGGGCGCGAGTACACCACGAACCCCTCGCGCGGCAGCCGCTTCGACGGGCAGATGCCACATGCCGGATGGTCCTCGCCCTGGGCGTACGGCTCGCTCATGACGGCACGGTAGCGAAGCCCGGGCACCCGCCGGGGCCGGAACACCCGAACGAGGACGGCGCTCACCCCACAGCGGTACGGGGTGAGCGCCGTCGCATGTCACGCCGCATCAGGCCCGTTAGGTCTAACAGGGTCAACCTGCCGAACGCGCCGTCCCAAAGACGTGCCGCACGCTCGCGTCCGCCGCTGCCGGAGCTCCGCCGTCAGGTCCTCCGCGGAGTCCTCCACGCCGTGGTGGACGCCTCCCACGTACCGACGTGTCCGCTTCGCAGGTCAGCCTGCCCCCAGCGCCACCGCCAACCGTGTGGTCGTGCGCCAACTACAGGGAGAGGGCAAGGCAGTGGAGACGAGAACGGCGGGGGTCTACCGGGAGCGGGCGGAACGCCGGCGGCGCACGCGGGGAACGGGCGAGGCCCGCGGCGACGGGTGGCAGCGCACCGAGGAGGACGAGAAGCTGCTCCGGCTGGTCACCCGGTACAGCACGCTGACGCTCCACCAGGCCGCGTACGCGTGCTGGGGCGGGCGGATCGAGGCCGCCCGGCGGCGAGTGCGACTGATGGCCGAGGCCGGGCTGCTGCACCGGAGTGCGGACGTGCGCTGGGCGCGGACGATCGTGTGGCCCACCGAGCGCGGCACCCGGATCGCCGACACCGGCCTGAGCGCCCCGCGGCCGCCGGGCGAGCGCCTGCTGCACCGCCTGGCCGTCGCGGACGCCGGCATCCGGCTGGAGAGCGAAGGGCACACGGTGCTCTCCGAGCGGGAAGTGCACGCCGCCGAAGCCGTGCCCGGCCGCGCGGCGCAGCTCCTGTCGGACCTCGGCGTGCACCAGGTCCCTACCGGGGCCCGGCGCGGGGAAACGCTCGCCGTGCCCGTCGGGGCCCACGCCGTGCACTGGCCCGACCTCGTCGTGGTGCTGCCCGGCGGCCGGCTCGCCGCCTTCGAGGTCGAGCTCACGGCCAAGCCCGCGGCCGCCCTCCGCGCGATCCTGCGCGCGTACAAGCAGGCCCGGCGCCCGGTGGCCTACCTCGCCACCGAGCCCGTCGTGCGCCAGCTGCAGGGCGGCCCCGGCCCGGACGGCCGGTGGGCCGACGGCGTCGCCCAGGAGCTGGACCTCCTGCCGCCGGGCGGGCCCGACCCAGGCGCCGGCGGACACCTCCGGATACGGCCGTTCACCGCCGTCGACCCGGCCGTGGCCCGCCGGGCGGAGCTGCAGGCCGCCCGGCTACGGGGTGGATAACGCGCAGCTCAGGCCCGTTGCCACCCCGGTAGCCAGCCGTCAGCGTCAGCCGCCGCCGCGCGCGGCCCGCATCGCCTGCAGCGCCGCCGTGAACTCGGCGTCGTCGAAGACCTGGAGGAACGGCCGAAGCTGGACCGGGCACTGCCCCACCAAGGAGGCGGCGAACTCCAGCACCAGGGCCTCACTGCGCGACGACCGGGTCACCGGCGACCCGGTGAGCGTCAGCAGATGGCCGACCGCGTCCCAGTCGACGCTGGGGTACTTGCCGCTGCGGTCGAGCAGCGGCCGACCGGCGGCGGCCTCGAGCTCCTGGTCCTCGGCGAAGCGCCGCAGCCAGTACCCGTCGCGGTGGGCTCCGAGGAACCGGGTCGCCGCCAGCATGTACTCGTTGCCCACGTCCCGCAGCAGCTCCTCGGCGAGCTGCTCGCCCGTCCTGCCGTCGACCATCGTCGTCACCCGCTTCTCCGTTCCTCCGGCACCCGGGACCGTGGTGGCCGGCCCCGCCGCCTCACTGTGCTCGGCCGCCGCCTCACTGTGCTCGGCCGCCGCCTCGCGGCCGCGCTCCACACGCCGGGCGATCCCCCGGACGCCCTCGACCACCGCCAGGCGCACCCACGGGTCCTCCGCCAGCGCCCGCGCCGTGTCCATCCACTCCATCGCCGTCTCCCTCGGCTTCCGGGCACTCCGCCCGCGAAGGGCGAACTGCCCCTCACCCCCTCTGTGGAGAGGGGCGGTGGAAGACAGGAAGGAGGGGAGGAGATTTCTCCGGAGGCCGCTCCCGGGGGCGTCGGGCCGGAGGCGCGGGCGGGGGCGGCTTCTCCCGGGGAGACGGCTGTCCGGAGAGGGGAGGCGGGCTGTCCGGGGCCTGGGCCGCTCCCCGGCTACAGTCACGCGCAGGGGCCGGAGCCACTGGCATTGGCTCCGGCCCCTGCTGTCGAACCGGGTCGGTCAGTCGAGGTCCTCGCGCGGGGCGAGGAGGGCGAAGTAGATCTCGCGCTGCTGCTCGGTCAGCTCACCGTCGAGGGCGAGGGCCTGCCGCAGTGCCCGGAGCGTGGCCTGGGGCGGCACGTCCCACCGGTTGCGGGCCTCGCGCATGATCTCGCCGATCTGCCAGTGGGCCGACTCGGGGTGGTGGCGGATGTACCAGTCCAGCATCTTCCCCACCGGCACCGTCAGGTTGAGGTGCCACCACTTGTTCTCCCGCGCCTCCTGCAGCGGCTCCTTCCGGCGCTTCGCACCGCGCTCGTTCAGGTCGATCGACTCGGCGAAGTCGTTGAGGATCGCCTTCCTGACGGTCGGGCCCAGGATGTCGGTGGGCAGGATCCGGTCGAGGCTGACGGCGACGTCCCAGGCGAGCGCGTCGGACACCTCGCGTACGGACGTCTCGTTGCGCTGGCGCAGGATCCACCGCTTGCGCACGTCCGGCCGCCCCCACAGGGTGCTGTGGAAGTCGGCGGCGAACCGGTCGCGCACCGCGGCCGCGCCGGGCGAGAGGTTGTCGGGGTCGCCGGCGGACATGGTCGCCTTGATGCCCTCGTAGGAGCGCTGGCGGGCCTCCACCCAGTCGTCGGCCACCGCCCGGGCCCACTGGTCGCGGCCGTTCACGCTCGCCTGCGGCTGGGGGACCTCGCTGTTGCCGCGCGAGATGTAGGACCGCAGCGTGGAAGCGGTGATGCCGCCGAGCTCCGCCATCTCCGGCACGCCGAGCAGCTGCGCGCCGCTCAGCTCGGGGCTGGAGACGTCGACGACGCACTGCTCCAGCGGCCGGGCGCCGTCGCGCTCCTGGTGGCGAGCGGCCCACAGCGCCAGGTGGTCGAGCCAGTTGTCCGGGGCCGGCGCCTCGGGGTCGAAGGTGGTGACCTTGCCGACGTACGCCTTGGCCGGGTCGGCGCGGCCGTCGAGCATGTCGGCGGCGCTGACCGTGACGGCGGCGCGGGCCTTGCGGCGCTCGTGGTCCTGCTCGACGGGGTCCCAGACCTGACCGGGCCGGTACCAGGTGGTGCCGTCGAACCAGTAGCCGCCCGCGCGGAACAGCAGCTGGTCGCCGGACCACATGCTGTGCTGCAGGGCGGTGTCGCCGTCGCTCATCAGCAGCACGGTGCGGCCATGGACGGGGTGGGAGCGCACCGACCAGCCGAGTGCGTGGTTGAGCGGGTCGGTGGTGAAGGCGTGCCAGTCGTCGTCGCCGCTGCGGTCGTTGGGGTCGAACCGGCCCCACATTCCGCCGCCCTCGTGGCGGCCGACGGCCTCGATGGCCTCCGGCCCCTCGTCGAGGGGGATGTGGGAGTCGTCGACGAACGGGAGGCCCGGCACTGGGTGGTCGGTGCGCAGCCCGTTGGCGAGCGGTCGAGGGGTACCCAAGTTTGATTCCTCTTTCCAGTCTCGGCGTTGCACGTCTTGTGCAACGTCCCACATCCCCACTTCTACACGACAGACAACCCTCTTCGTGCAGCGAATTCCGGCCAACCTCCCGGACGGGCGTCCGTGATTCGCGGACGGGTGGGGTCGCGTCGGATAACCTCTCCTTATCCGACGCGACAGAACGGGACATGACGACCCGTCGACCGACGCGTCCCGAAGTGAGGGAGAGAACCCCACCGTGAAGTTCGACTTCTCCGCCGTCCCGGCCATCCCGGAAGACCGGGCGTTCACCGTCGACCAGCTCACCCCGCAGGACTACGCCGACGTCTGCGCGTTCCTGGCCGACCGGCTGCGCGAACTGGAGGACAGCGGCCAGGACGCCGCCGCCCGGGCGCTCAGCATGGCGCTGTCCGTCCAGACGGACGCCCTCGGTCCGAACTTCCGGTTCGCGGACGACTACAGCGACGACGAGCCGGTGCCCGACAACTGGCTGAGCGAGCGGATGAACGCCTGGAACCAGCTCGTCTGCGTGCTGTGGGCCGGGTGGCACGACGCCGAGGGCTACGACCGCACCCGCTGGACGCTGGTCTCCTCGCGCCGCTCGAAGACGGCTGCGGTGGGGGCTCCGTGAGCACGGCCGCCGATATCGCGCTGGTGCCCGTCGACCTCCTCGGCGGGCACCAGCCCGTTGCACCTCTGGACCTGGCGGCCGCCGAGCGCCAGGCGCTCATCGAGCGGTGGGCCGAACGCCACGGCGTCGACGCCGCCCGCCGGCTGGCCGAGGCCGAGGACCTGGCCGACGCCGTCGCCGCCGAGATCACCCCGGACAACACCGTTGACACCTACGACAAGAGCTGGCGGGTGTGGGAACGGTTCTGCGCCGCCGCCGGCCTGCCGCAGCTGGAGGGCAGCCGGGGCGCGCTGGTGGCGTTCGTGACGTGGATGCTGCGCGAGGGCCAGCAGAACGGCAGGGGCTACGCCCCGTCGTCGGCCTCCACCCACTTGGCGGCCGCCGTCGTTGGGCTGCGCCAGCGCGGCGTGACGGTCTCCGGCGACGACCAGGCCGAGGCCCGCGTCGCCCTGGAGGGCCTGGCGGTCAAGCTCCTGCAGGCCGGGGAACGGCGCGGCCGCGGACAGGCGGTCGGCGGCGACATCGACGGCCTGCGGGCCATCGCCCGCGCCTGCCCCGACACCCTCACCGGCGACCGGGACAAGGCGCTCGCGCTCACCGGCTTCCACTACGCCAGCCGCTCCCAGGACCCGGCCGGACTGCTGACCGGCGACGTCACCCTGCACCCGCGCGGCCTGGTCGTCGCCGTGCTCACCGGCAAGACCAAGCACTCGGTGCGCAACGCGAAGATCCGCTACGCCGACGATCCCGAGATCTGCCCGGTGCGTGCGTACACCGCGTACCGCACCCGGCTGGTCGCCGAGCACGGTGAACGGTGGGCCGACCCCTCTACTCCGGCTTTCGTTGGTATCGACCGGTGGGGCCACGTCACCGGCGGCATGGTGCCCGACTCCGTCACCCGCGCCATCAAGCGGATCTCGACGAGGGCCGGGGTGCCGATCGCCTGGACCGGGCACTCCCTGCGCATCGGCCTGGCCTCCGTCGCCCGCCGCGCGGGCCGCGACGGCATCGCCATCGCCGACCAGGGCGGCTGGGCCCGCCACTCCCGCTCGATGCTCGGCTACATGCAGCGCGACGACGGCTGGGACGACAACGCCTCCGCCGGCCTCGCCTGACCGCACACAGCTCAGCCCCGGTCAGACCTGTTGGAACCAACGGGTCCGACCGGGGCTGAGCTGCGTCGTGGGCAGAGCGCGATTGGCCAGCCGCCATAGAGCGGCACAGACAAGTAGTCGGCGGCCGATGCCGGAGGGAATCGCGTCGAAGGTGCTGGTCACGGCGGTGTTCAAGGCCCGCGCTGGGAAGGGGCGATGTGACCGAGGGCGCGACCCGGGATGCGACCCGGGCCGCGACCCAGGAGGGGACCTAGGAGGCGACCCAGGGCGCGACCCGCGGGCCCGGGTGGTCGCCATGACAGCCCCGGGTCCTGACGTGACGTCGACGTGGACGCCCAGCCCAACGAGGGGCGCCCGACCGGGTCACGCCGCCCGGTGCCGGGCGCGCGCCTCTTCCTCGCTCTGGCCGATCGGCCGCCACGTCCACTCGCTGGAGGGCTGGTCCAGCAGGCGGGGCAGGGCCGCGACGTCGACCCGCAGTCGGATGCCCTGGATCCGCTGCTGCAGCGCCTTCGCCCGCCGGTCCAGCACGTCGGCGTCGTTGCTGCCGCCGAGGACCAGGCGAACGACGGGGAAGATCGGGCTGTCCGGGTAGCGCTGGCGCCACAGCGACTTCGTCGAGCCGATCGTGCCGCGCTCGCCCTCGAAGTAGGTGGCCTGGCTGTACGCCTCGTACGCCCGGAGCTTCAGCGCGAGGCGGGACAGCGACATGGTGAAGCGGTCGAGCTCGAGGAACTCGGCCTCGGCGCCCCGGCCGGGCCGGTAGAGGACGGCGTCGGAGACGACCCGGCGGACCTTGTCGATCGTGTGGTCCACCTCGACCTCCCAGTCGAGGATCGGCCCGCCCCACCGGACGATGACGTCGGTGACGGCCAGGCCGTGCGGGGCGAGGCCCGCGGCTATGGCCCGCTCCCCCGTCGCGGCGTGCGGGCGCATGACGACGTCGCCGCCCTCGGCAACGGCCCGCTGGCCGGCCGCCGTCAGGTGCCAGACCTTCTCGCGGCCGTGCTGCCCGTGGTCGACCAGACCGAGCGCCCGCAGGTCCCGCAGCCCGCGCAGCGCGTAGCCGACGCCGAGGCCGTTGTTGGTGACGACGGCGGCCAGCTGGGTGGCGGTGGCGATCCGGACGCGGGACAGCGTCAGCATCAGGTGGCCTCGGGTACGGGCGGTCGAAGCGAGCTTCCTCGGAGCTGCAGGAGTCCCCAGGAGGGCTGGGATAGAGGTGTCCTGCTCCGAAGCGGCCCCCTTGACCGGCTTCTGACCTGCGGTTTCGTCCCGTCCGTCGGAGTCGGACGCAGGACCGGAGGCGGCACTGGGCGTGGCACCGTCGGCGGGCGGCTGACCGGCCTGGTCGCGTGCAGTGTCCTCGTGGTCGTCGTTGCTGTTGTCGTACACGGCGGTGCTCCTCGGAGCCATCGCGGGGCCTCGGGCCGAGATCCCCTATCGCCTTCTACAGGTGTGGAAATCCGGCTCCGTGTGACACCCGCCGTCAAGGAACTTCGGCAGGCGCACCATCGGGACGGTCAGTGGAGTCGTGGGGACGGGCCGCGCCCGGGGTAGAGCAGCACGCCGAGCAGGCGGTGGAGGCCGCCTGCAAACTTGCCGACGTCGCAGGACCGGGCGGCTGGAGCACGGCGGCCGCCGAGGACACCCTCGACGCGATCGACACCCTGACCGAGGCCCTGAGCGGCGCCGATCCGGAGCTGGCGCAGGCCCTCGCCGCCGTGGCGGCCGCGACCAGAGGCGCCCGCCGGCGCCTGGGCATCGCCGCCGACGACCAGGAGAAGCAGCCGCCCGCCGCAGCGATGGTGCCCGCCGCGCGCAGGCCCCCGAGGCGGCGCGGCCTCGGCCCGGGCTTCCAGGGCATCCGTGCGGGCCGCTGACGGCCGTACACGACGACGGGCCCCATTAGACCTGTTGGGGCTAACAGGTCTTACAGGGGCCCGTCTGCGGTTTCGTGAGCGGGTCTGTCAGCGGGTCTGTCGGGTCTGACGGCGGGTCTGTCGGCGGGTCTACCGGGCGTCGGGCACGGCAGGCCGGTGGCTACTGGGGGCCTTCGCCGGCCCCCAGACCCCCGCTGCCCCGGCATTCCGCAGCGCGGGACGGCATCGCTCGGGCCGGGCGCCGTTCGCGCTGCGAAACACCGGGGAGGTGCTGTCCGTCCGCGCTACGGTGGGGGTGGCCGCACCGCGTCGGCCCGACTCCGAGCCGCCCCGCCCACGCCGGGACGGCGCCGAGGACAAGGGGCTTGAGCCTCACGCGACGTCAGCACCGCCCCGTAGGGCTCCTCGTGGTCCACCGACGCCACGGCGGCCGACGCGTGGGGCCCGCCGCCGGGAGAGCGACCGGTCCATGACCATCGACAAGCACGACAAGCGCGCCGCCCGCGAACTCGCCGCGCGCGAGGGCATCTCGTACACCGCCGCCCGTCGACGCCTCACCACCGCGAAGACCGCCGCCGACGACCGCCAGGACGAGACGCCGGCCCCGGCCTCCACGGAGGCGCCCCGGTACTGGGTGAAGGAGTCCACCCGGCGCTACGCGGAGGAGCTGCGCAGCACCCCGGGCACCGCGTCGGCGGACGGGCACACCGGGTGGGAGTGCGACGAGGGCGCCTCGCTGATCGTGGAGGCGAACACCCCGGGGCCCGGGAAGCTCGGCACGCACCACGGCGTCATCTACGCGTGCGCCGCTCACCGGGACGCGGCCGTGGAGCGCATCACGGGCGGCGGGTACGACGTCGACCCACGCCCGGCTCCGCCGGGACACCGGTGGAACCCGTGGCCGTGCGGCCACGTGACCGCGCGCAACGCGTCCCTGGCGTCCCTGACGGAGCAGACACCGCAGTAGTACGGGCCGGGTGCCCGGCCTCGTCAGACGGCGGGACCGGGCACCACGACGGGTCAGCTGGGCTCGATGCCGAGCCACCGCCACCGTTCCGACGCGGCGCCCTTGGCCGGGTTCGGCGGGACGAAGCCGACCGGGTACGGGGCGGTGCGGGGTGCGCGGCCGGGGGCGGTCTGCAGGACTACGTGGTACGCCCCGGCGGGCCTGCCGTCCTCGCCCAGGGGCCACAGGCCGACCAGGTCGGTGTCCCCGTCGGTCGTCTCCGCCCAGACCTCCAGCTGCGGGCCGTCCTCGCCGTCGGTCTGCTGCCAGGTCACCCCGAGCAGCGGCCATCCGGCGGCCGGCTCCCCGGCGATCGCGGTGACCGCCTCGATGTCGTCGGCGAGCTTCGCCCACACCCTGGCCCGCTGCTCGGCCGCCTCGATCCGGCGCACGTCCTCGTCGTTCTGGACGCTCTTGCCGTACACCCGCCGCGCCATGTAGTCGGCGTGCTCCGCCATCTCCCGCAGCTCGGCGGGCGTCTTCCCCTCCGCCTCGGCGCGGGCGTTGGCGGTGACCTGCCGCATCAGGCCGGGACTGGTGTAGGTACGGGTGCCGTCCGGCTGGGTGTGCAGCTTCGCCTCGTGCTCCGCGTAGTTGCCGGTCGAGCGGGCGAAGGCTCCGCGCAGCTGCTCGGCGGCGAGCCGGTACATGTTCCGCAGAACCGGGCGGGAGCCGACCGGCTCGCCCGCGGCCGTACGCGCCTCGACCTGGGCGTAGTCCTCCCACAGGGCCTTGGCGGTCAGCTCGCCGCTGTTGAAGGCGGCCGGGTGCAGCCATCGGCCGTCGGCGGCGCTGCGGAACCCGTCGTCGGGCTCCAGCGTGCCGTCGACGACGCGGCCGATCGGACGCCCGGCGTAGTCGACGACGGACGCCGCGAGCTCCTCGGCCCGCCGGCGGGCGGAGGCTTCGTCGTACCCGGCGAGGAACTCCACCCGGAAATGGGCCCGCCAGTACGTCAGCTTGACCCCGTCGGGCAGCGGCCCGCGCTCGGCGTCGAGCTCGGACACCCACCGCCGCCAGTCCTCCTCGCTCAGCCCGCGCCCCTGCTCGATCATGCGTGCGGCCCGCTCCAGCGTCTGGCAGTAGTCGGCGACGTGCGCCTGCTCCCAGGCGCCGTAGTGCTCACCGCGGGTGCCGAGGAGCGCGAACACGCCGCGCGGGTAGTCCGCCTCCAGGCGCCGGCGCTCGCCCTCGCTCAGCGCGCCCGGGTCGAGCGGCGCGAGCTCGCGGCGGTACCCGCGCTCCACCACCTCGTCCGAGGACGCATCGCCGATCTCCCACGTCTGGTGCAGCAACGCCTCGTCGCCGCGCCGGTGGAGGGGGCTGCGCATGTACAGGGCGAGCCGGTGCCAGGCGTCGTCGGCGTCCAGGGCGGCGGCCCGGGTCTCGATGACCGCGTTCCAGATGCGCAGCTCCCGGCCGGCCCGCATCCGCTCCCACTGCTGGACCTCCTCCCACTCCTGGCGGGCGCGGCGGGTGTCCCAGTCCCAGTCGTCCTTGTCCGCGAAGGACTCGGCGTGGGCCTTCGCGTCGGCGACTCCGAGCGCGTTGAGCTCGGCCGGGGACAGCTCGGCGGTCTCGCGGCGCAGCGCGGTGGTGAACTTCTCGCCCTGGCGGGCGGCGGCGCGGGCCTTCTTGCCCGCGGTGCTCTGCTTCTTCGGCGACATGGCGTACTCCGTGACGCGGCGGTCCCCCACGCTCCCGCCGGCCGTGTACGTCGAGGCCACAGGCAGGTGTTCTCACTCCGCGGGCCCCAGGAGACCTTGGCCGACTGTGCCCCGGGCGGCGTGGGCGCGGGAGGCGGCGGCGAACGGCGGTACGCGTCTAGCCGTACCGAGAACCGTAGCGCCCGCCGCCGACATTGATGCCGATATCCGGATCCCGGTGGTCGTGGCCTCACCGCACGGCTTGTACGGCGGGCGGTCGGGAGTGTCAGGAGGGAGAGGCCGCGGTGGGGGTTTCGGGGGCGTTCTGGGAGAGGGCGAGCCGGAGGCGTTCGGCGAGGCCGGCGAACTCGTCGACCTCGGTGCGGGCGCGTTCGCCGTGGAGCTCCTGGGCGGTGAGCTCGTCGAGGACCTGGTCCCAGCTCTTGGCGTTCGGTCCGTAGTGCTCGGGGAAGATCCGCGCGAGCCACCAGGCGGCCGCCCGCCAGTCCGGCCGCAGGTAGCGCACCTGACGCTCCTCGACCTCCAGGCCGGTGACCGGGTCGGTGTAGGTGCGCACGCGTTCGTCCAGGACCAGGCTCCCGGCGCCGGCCTGCAGGACACGGCCCAGGGCCCGAGTGGCCATTCGGGAGCGGGCGAGCTCCACCCGCCGGTGCAGGTCCACGTACGGATCGTCGCGCGGGTCGGCGGGGTCTCCGTCCTCGCGGGCCTCGGCGGCGGCGCGGCCGCGGGCGATCCAGCGCGCGAGGGTGGCCCGGGAAACCCCGGCGGCTTCGGCGGCCAGGGCGGTGTTGGCCCCGACGGCGGAGGCCCGCTCGATGGCGTCGATCCGTTCGGGGGTGAGCAGGCAGGGGCGGCCGGGGCGGCGGTTGTTCGTTCTCATGACGGCGGACCGTACGGACGCCGACCGCTACCGTCGCGGCCTTATCGCGCGTTGCGCGACAGACCCACGCGTGCGCGTGCGCGAGGGGTCTTACCAGCGGGTTGGGCCCGTTGGGGACAACGGGTCTAGATCCATTGGGTCCAACGGGTCGAACATCGTTTGTCCTGCGGCTTCCCCGAAAGGCTCCGTTCCGGGCCGGTGTCCGGATCGGAGCATAGGCAGGCGGTACGGTCGGGGCGTGAACCGTACGGGAGCGCCGAGGACCGGCCGATGAGGAGCAACACATGTCGATGACCGTCTTGGAGCCGCTGCCTGCCTCCGCGCCGCGGCTGGACGTGGTGAACGACTGGCGCGTCGACGAGCTGATCCCGTACCTGGAGGAGTCCCAGGACGCGATCGAGGCCGCCATCGCGAAGCTGCTGGGGTACCGCGAGGACGCCCGCGCGCAGTTCTTCGTCCCGCCGACTTTCGTCTCGCCGCCGGCTCCGCTCACCGGCCACCGCACGTACGTGGTGGTCAACCAGAAGGGCGGCGCCGGGAAGACGACGACGTCGGTCGAGCTGGCGGCCGCGTGGGTGGCGATGGGCTACACCGTCCGCATCATCGACGCCGACCCGCAGGACGCCTCCGTGACCCGGACGTGGCTCCGCCCGGACTACACCGGCATCCCCGAGAACGAGCGGTACACGCTCACCGACGTTCTGTACGGGCGCCAGCCGCTGGACGAGGCCACGTACGAGACGGGCATCAAGGGCCTGTACCTGGTGCCGTCCTACGAGCACCTCAAGCACATCGAGCTCGACCCCCGGGCCGCCCGGGACACCACTCTGCGCACGGCGATCCGCCGCTCCACGGCTCCGGTCGACATCACGATCATCGACGGGCCGCCGGAGCTGGGGAAGCTCAGCGTCAACGGCCTGGTGGCGGCGGACGAGGTCATCCTGCCCCTGAAGGTGAGCACCCTGGACAAGGCCGCGCTCAAGGAGCTCAAGAAGACGATCGAGAGCGTCCAGGAGGAGGAGAACCCCGGCCTGGTCGTCGCGGCCACGGTGATGTCCGACTGGAGCATGTCGAATCTCGTTCCGCAGATCGCCGCCACCATCCGCCGGGACTACCCCGGCGCGGTCATCGCCCCTGCCCGCCGCAACGTGAAGGCCGCGATCGCCCCCGCGCACGGACTGCCCCTGCGCGCCCTGTTCCCCGATGCCACGACCGCGCTCGACTACGCCCAGCTCGCCCACATCCTCCTGCCCGTGAAGGAAGCTGCCTGATGCCCAAGATCGGATCCGGACCCGCCAACGGCAACCCGCCGGCGAAGACCGAGACCGGCCCGGTCGGCGGCAGCGGGATCCTCGGCAAGCTGATCGGGGCCGGCGGCCAAGTGCCCGGCGGGAAGTCGAAGGTCCCCGCGTACGTGACCAACGAGCTGCTGGAGCGGCTGCGCGACACGGTCGTCGGCCTGCAGCGGGACCCGAACGTGGAGACCCCGCCGGTCTCCCTGTCCTCGTTCGTCGAGGCCGCCATCGCGCTCGCTATCGAGGAGGCGGAGGAGCAGCACAACGGCGGCCGCCGCTACCCGCCGAGGCCGAACGCCAGGCTCAAGACCGGTCCGCCGGTCTCCTGACCCCTTCCAAGCGCAGGGCCCCGCCAGATCATCGGCGGGGCCCTGCCGCGTTCTTGCTGAAAGCCGACCACCCGTGCGGGACGGCGGTGCAGGGTGAGCCCATGACGACTGACTCGACGCCCCAGTCCTTCACTGCCGCCCCGAGCGGGTGGCGCCTCGCTTTCGCCGACCCGGAGCAGCGGGACATCACCGTCGTCCCCATAGTGGGCTGGCTGTCTCTTCCTGCCGGGGCGGAGTCCTGCCTGCCCGGCTCACCGGTCGAACCCGTGGTCCTCTGGGACAACGTGGGATCGCCGCACATCGAGACAGCCCTGGAATTCCTGGAAGGGAACCCCGAGATCCACGTCCACCAGGTCCTCGCCCCCGGCTTCGACGTACGGAACCTGCCCGACGGATGGAAGATCGTGGAGTACGGCGACCAATGACCTCCCCACGCCGAGGGGCAGGGCCATGTGGGCACGTCAGCGCCGGTTGGGGCTGTTGGTTCTAATGGGTCTAATTCCTGGTTCGGGCCGTGTGGCCGCCGGGACGTGGCTACGGTGCGATCCGTGAAGAAGAAGCCCGACGTCCTCGACGAGGTGCCCGAGCTGCAGGAAGCGGTCGAGTCCGCCTGCGCCGCCGCGCCGTCCGAGGCCCGAGCCCGGCAGATCCGTGCGCACGCCCGTGAGCTGGTCCGCGCCTTGAAGCACCCCGACCACCCGCTCGACGTCGACGCGGACCTGGCGGACGTCTTCGGCTACGACGCGCTCAAGGCGTACGAGCGCCTGGCCCTCGTCGGCGAACTGCGCGACCGGGGCGGGGTGAGGCCCACCTCCGAGGCCACGGCGAACGTCCGCTCCGGGGTGATGGTGCTGCTGCAGCGCGAGCTCGGCCTGGAGGTCGTCCACCTGCGCCCGCAGGAGGAGCAGCCCCGCAAGGAACCCGTCGACGTCGACCGGCGCGAACGGATGCGCACCAGCCTGCAGACCGTCGCCGACTACATCGGGCGGCGCACCCACTGGACCGCCGAGGGCGGCCTGCTCACCCGCGGCTTCCCCCGCTGGGTGCGGATGCTGGCGATGTCCTCGGTCACCCTGGACACCGGCTCCCGCGTCGGCGAGCTGTGCGCGCTGCGCCTGGAGGACCTCTCCCCCGCCCTGACCGAGGTCCGCATCGTGCGCCGCCCGCAGAACGCCCGCCCCGACGACCCGGTCTCCGTCGAGATCTACCCGCTGCGCCGCGCGACCCGGGCCGCCCTGATCCGCTGGTTCCTCGTCCGACGGCTGCTGATGGTCGATGTCACCGGCAGCGCCGACGCCGTCTGGGTGTCCGTGCGCGGCAACCACGGCGGCGACGTCGACGAGGAGAGCGGCCCGCAGTACCGGCCCGCCGGGACCACCCTGCAGCCGCGCGGCGCCCAGCGCGCCTACACCGCGGCGGTCGCCAAGGTGAACGGCGAGCTCGCCGGCACCGAGGGCTGGAGCCCGCTCCCGGAGCGGATGGAGCAGCTGCGCCGCGGCGTCGCCGCCCCCGAGCTCCACCTCGTGCCGCCCCGGCCGGACGCGGAGAGGGCCGCCGTGCTCATGGAGCGGCTGGCGAAGGCCGGCCGCAAGCTCGCCGCGCTGCCCGACGCCAAGGACACCGCGACCTCCGGCCGCGCTGCCCGGGATGAGGCCCGCGAGGTCCTGCGCGAGGCGTGGCGGCTCGGCGTCGAGCACCAGGTGCAGCTCGACGTGCTGTCCGCCTCCGGCCTGTTCGCCTACGACACCCCGCGCGCCGGGTGGGAGCCCGAGCTGCTGCGGGCCCTGGACCGCGCCGCCCGCCTCGCCCCGCTGTAGACCCGTTGGGTCCAACAGGTCCAACCGGCCCCGCCCGCCCCGGCGAGCGGGGCCTTCGCCTGTCCGCCGCGAGACCGAAGCGCAACGCGCTGACCTGTGGAAAGGAACATCCGTGGAACCTATGAGACCGTCCAACGCGTGCGCGCGGGGGCGAGTCCCACGGGGAACCGGCGGCGGGGCCGGCGCCCGGCCCGGCAGAATCAGCGGTTCGTTCACGCCCTTGGGGGAGCCATGCAGGAACTCCGCTTCGACGACATCCGGTTCACGACGGCGGTCAGCAGTGACCAGACGTGGCTGCGCCCCACGCTGGGCGGCCACGAGCTGAGTGTCCAGCTCGCCGTCGGGGTCTCGCCGTTCGAGGAGGCAGGAAAGATCCTCGCCCTGGAGGCGGAGCTCTTCGGCTTCGGCACCGCGCCGGCGCAGCGATCCCGGCTCGGCCGGATCACGGCGAACCTCGCGTACACCCCCGTCGTCACGCGCCACCAGGTGAATCTGGTGTTCCCGCTGACGTCGCTGCAGGTCCACGCGATCGAGGAGGCCCGCAACGGCGACGTGCGGTTCGAGATCGACCTCAACGCCACCCTCCCGCAGGCGACCGGATACCCCGGGTGCGCCCAGGCCACGGAGAACATCACCCTCGCCAAGAGCACCTGGGAGCAGCAGATCGCGCAGCTCGGACCCTCCGCGGCCTTCGAGATGGCCGTGCCCTACCCGCTCGGCGACCCCGAGCGCGCCGAGGTCGGCCGGCTGCTGCGGGAAGCCCAGCGGCTGCTGACCACCGGGGAGATCCGGGCGTCGATCCTGGAGGTCCGGCGGGCGCTGGAGTGGATCCAGCACCACGTGGACTGGGACAAGCCCGGGTCGAAGAAGCTCGCCAACCAGTGCAACCAGACCGAGCGCTGGTGGCGCATCCAGGACGCCCTCTACAGCCAGACGTCCGGCGCCATGCACAACGACCCGCTCACCAAGGACTTCCTCTACGACCGGGCCGAGGCGGAGACGCTCCTGGCGATGACCGCCGCGCTGCTGCGCAACGTGCCCGCCGTCCCGGGCGCCCGCCCGTGATCCGGGCCCACCACCGGCTCAAGGGCGGCGCCGCCCAGCTCGGCGCCGCCGGCCCCGGCCGGGCCGGGCCGTTCGGCGTCTGGCCCGCCGACGACCACCAGGACGACGAGGACCAGGACCACGAGCCCGCCGACGAGGCGGGGGAGACGAGGACCGCATGACCACCGAGGACCGTGGCGTCGCCGGCCCGTACATCGAGTACGACGGGCTGCCCGTCCTGCACGGGACGGAGGTGAAGCTGCCGCTGATCCACCCGTACGCCCTGGTGCCCGCCTCCGGCCGCTACGTCACGCCCGGCGGCGGGCGGCTGACCATCCGGAAGGCGGAGGAGAAGGCCGCCCACCTGCGGATCACGCTGGACCACCTCGGCTGTCCCGCGCAGTGCACCGAGGAGAAGGGCGCCGCCTACCGGCGCCTCGCTCTGGCCGTCGAGGGCTACTGCGTCGCCGCCGGGTGCCGCCACCACCCCGCGTTCTCGGACGGGGTGCTGCGCTGCTTCGAGGTGCGTATCGGCGCCGTCCCGCTCGCCGTGTTCGTGCGCGCCGTGCTCGCGGTCGAACTGGGCGACCTCAGCCTCGCCGACCGGCTCGTCGAGGAGGCCGAGGCCCGGTTCGGGCCCGTCCGCCGGGCGGAGGAGCTGGACGCGGAAGACCAGGCAGAGGCCGGTTAGACCTGTTGGACCCAACGGGTCTGACTGTGGAGGGGCGGGGTGTGGCCGTCGCGCGAGGGCGGACGTACGGTCCGGTTATGGACGACAGCGGCCCCGTCCCGCGCTGCCGGTGGTGCGGGCAGCCGTTCCCCGAGGGGGCCTCACCCCGTCGACGGTACTGCGCCCGGCCGCGCGGGTGCCGTGACAAGGCGTACCGCGACCGGCGCCGCGCCAGGCAGGCCCAGCCCGCTCGGGGCGCCCTGGCCCGCGCCGGGTACGGCCTCGACCGCCACCTGCAGAAGGTCCGCGAGGTCCTGCTCGACTCCGTGCTGGGCGAGGACGCCTGGCCCGGCGTCTTCGCGCTGGCGGCCGCGGGCATCGAGTCCCGCGCGCAGGACCTGGTGCGCGTGTGCGTCCTCGAGGAGCGCGCCGCCGGCACCTCCTGGGAGCAGATCGGCCAGCCCTTCGGCATCAGCGCGGACGCCGCCCGCAAACGCTGGGGCCAATGGGCGCTCGCCCCGCACCCCGACGACGACCCGCCCGGCGACGGTTGAACCCCGTGAACCGCACCGTTCCACGGGCGGGAGGGCAAACCATCGCAATACAGGGCAGGGCGGGCGGGGCGCGCAGGGTTCCACGGTTTCCGGCGCAAGCCTGTGACCTGGGAAAAGAACACTTCGTGGAACTTCGTGGAACCACTCCACGCGCGCGCGGGTCACGAGGCGCCCCCCTCCCGCCGGGCAGCGCCCTGTCCGCGAATCGCGGACGTGACGGCGCAGGTGGGAGCGGGTTGGACCTGTTGGGGTCAATGGGTCCAGTTCTCGGAGGGGGCGCCGGTTCCGTGGCGGGCGGCGAGGAGTTCGTCCAGGAGCGCCAGGACCTCGGTGCGGGCGGCCGCGGCCGGGGTGCCGGCGGCGGGCAGCTCGCCGTCGACGGGGTCGAGGATCCGGCGCAGCGCCTTGAGCCGGGCGGCGAGGGCGGGCCCGTCGAGCTCGCGGTGCCAGGAGGTCAGCCGCTCGGCGGAGGCGGTGCGGGCCAGCCGTTCCCAGCCGTCGTTCAGGCAGGCGAGGGACCACACGGCGGCGCGCAGCCGCGGCTCGTTGGCCCGGCACCAGGCGTCACCGGCGCGGTTGCGGGCCCGCGCGGCGCGCTGGCGCTCGGGGTAGCGGTCGCCGCGGTAGCTGGCGGCGTCGCGCTCCAAGCGGACGAACCGGCTCTCGGCGCTGGAGCGGGAGGCGAGCCCGAGGTGGTCGGCGATCTGCTGCCAGGAGGCCCCGCGCTTGCGGGCGGCCCGGGTGAGGTCGCGTTCCAGGGTGTCCAGCGCGGCCCGCGCCTCGTCGAGCTGGGTGAGCGCGGCGAGGACGTCGTCGGCCGGCACCTCCGCCCGCTCCTGGTCGTCGAGGCCGTACCGGTCGGCGGCCGCGCGCACCGCGTGCATCACGCGGACCGGGTCGATCCAGTCGCGGCCGCCGCCGTACTTCGCCAGCAGCAGCGCCTCGGCGTCCACCAGGAGCTGCTCCCGGTCCTCCGGGTCGATCTTCGCCATGGCGGGCAGCCTGCCACCGCACCGGCCGTGTCCGCGAATCGCGGACGGCGAGGCCGCGATGTTCAGTCGCTGAACATCGCATATGCGGACGATCTACCGCAAAGCACCGGCTGACCTGCACGGACAGCCCGCACCCCGGGCCGGAGGATCTTGCGGAACAGGCCCGAGAAGGGGCGTGAAGGGGGCATGGGGCGCCTATCTCGCCATCCCCGTCGGGGAGTGCCGATCAGGCTCTGAGAGCCGCACAGGGCCGCTCAGGGACGCGCCGCCGTGCCCTTCCAGGCGCGGGCGTAGCCCGTCCTTTCTGCTTGGACCTGCACGTTCGACCCAGCGGAGGGCCCACGGCGAGGCCCCGTCACCCGAATGGGTGACGGGGCCGAGCTCCCTCCCTCTGGGCTATTAACAGGCCCTTGCGCTAGTTACTCGCCGGTGTTGTCCGGCGCATGACCTGCCGTTTCCGGCCATCCGCCGTCCCGGGCCGGGGGTCACGACCTCCACCTCCAGCGTGAGGGGGTCAAGATCATCCGCGCGGGGACGGGGCGGAGAAGTGCTCTGAGCTGGGGTGATGGGTACGGCACCGGCCGCACCCA